>CBDUZY010000308.1:0-4376 GCA_965371825.1 uncultured bacterium | reverse complement strand
ACGTCGACCAGTATCGAGCCGAACCTGGCCTTGCCCGCAGGGTGCAGCGGGCCCTCGCTAACCCCGACATCGCCGACTCTCGCCCCACCCCGGTAAGGATCAGGAACCGCCACCTCCGACGGCATCGGGTTGGCGGGGACAATGTTCCTGAACAACGCCACACGCGGTAAGTATCGGCTCAGCATCATCGTGCCGATGAGCGAGGCGAACATGGCCCCAACCAGCGTCACCAATGCGGTCTTAAGGCCCGAGAGGGTCGCAGGGAGCAGCGGGAACAGACTCGGAAGAGAGCGTCCGGGCTCGTCGGGAATGAACGTCGCCACGAGGCCCATGAGAATGCAGAGCACGCCGCTGATCCCGGCGACTCCGAAGCCGGGAATCACGAACACCTCGAGCATTATCAGCAAGACGCCGACCAGGATCAACACGATCTCCCAGAAGTTGGCGAGCCCCGTCACGTACGGAGCACCAATAAAGACCGCCAGGGCGATCAGGGCGACCAAACCCGCAACACCAACTCCGGGCGTGTGGAACTCCACATAACCCGCCAGGAAGATCACGACCAAAAGGAACCCGCGAACGGTCATCGACGTGAGCCAATGGGCCAATATCTCCGACCAGTTCGCGTCGAAGCGAACGAGCGAAGCGAGGTTGTACCGGCTCTTGAGCTCACTCTCGTTTGCAACGACGCCTTTGCAAAAGCCGTAGGCGATGGCCTCCCCGGGCGACATCTGCAGGAGTTCACTGTCAGGAACGATGGGCTGATTCGTGGGAAGGTCCGTCTCGAGAAGAGCATCGTAGTACGACTCAACGAGCTTCCACTCTTCCGCCTCCGGCTCGCCCTCGGCCGGTGTGTCCGGAGACTCCCAGTCGATCGCGGTCACCTTCTCACCGTCGCCGAGACGTTTGATCTTCTCCTCCCGGAAGACGAACTCACGCTCGCCGGTCTTGACGTTCACGAGCCACCAGACCTCGCGCTCCGGTATAACGAACGCCTCGCTGAGCACCAGGCTGTACCCGTTCTTCTTGGCCGACATGCGGAAATCGTGCAGGACCGGCGTGTTGGCCTTCGGCTTGAGTTCCTCGGGCACTGCTTGGGCGCCGCCCGGTCCGCCCATGATCACCTGCGAGTCACCGATCCGCGACGAACGAGCCATGACGATTTCGTCGCACGCCACCGCGACCAACGATCCGCCGGAATACGCGTCCGGATTGACCCAGGCAACGGTCTTGACGTCGATAAGCCCGCGGAAGAGATCGGCAATGGCGATGGAGCTGGTTACGTACCCGCCGGGCGTATCGAGGTCGAGCACGATCACCTCGGCTCCGGCGGCGCGAGCTTCCTCGAGCCGCCGCTTGAGACTCCCGGCGGTGACGTCGGTGATGTCGCCGTGCAGCGATAGCACGGCCCCCGTTAGCGCCTTAGCCTCCGACGTTGATTCCGGCGTTGACTCCGACGTTAAGTCCGCCTTAGCCTCCGACGTCGACTCAGACGTCACCTCCGACGTTGACTCAGGGGGATCACCGGCCCAGACCGGAACGACGGCGGCTGTGATTAACGCCAAAACCC
The DNA here is from genome assembly GCA_965371825.1 of uncultured bacterium. Taxonomy (GTDB): domain Bacteria; phylum Planctomycetota; class Phycisphaerae; order UBA1845; family UBA1845; genus JAJRUK01. Next base: position 2,806 of record CBDUZY010000308.1, on the reverse strand, counting down.
AAAGTGTGTAACGGCGATCACCCTTGGCCACCCAACGTTGAATGCGATCCCTCATGGCAGCAGCCTCACCTCACGCGCGAGAATCCTTCTCTCACGTCGCCCATCTGTAACGTGATCCTACGAATCTTAGAGCGACCGACCTCGGGCGGCAAGTCAATACCGCGTGAGAGATTGTCACGGACCACTGCGAAGGGGTCCAAACGGGTGGCAGGGTCGCGTCTCCAAGGCGGCGGCGTCACTGGGGCCCGCACATGGGCGCCTTGGGCGCTGAGCTGGCGGCGCGCCACCATTCTATCGTTCGTCGGAGCCCGGTTTCCAGATCGACCCGGTGTCGCCAACCCAGGAGCCTGGCAGCACGGGAGGTGTCGAGTCGGCGCCTTGGCTGACCGTCCAGACGGGTCGCATCCCAGAGGATCTTACCCTTGAAACCGCACAGTCGGGCGATGAGCGACGCGAGCTCGGCGATCACAATCTCGCGCCCCGTCCCGAGGTTGATCGGCTCCGAATCGTCATGAGTTTCGGCGGCGGTCACGATACCGTCGGCCGCGTCGTCGACGTAAAGGAACTCCCGACTTGCCTTGCCGGTACCCCAGCACTCGACCGCTTCTTGACCGCGTTCGACCGCGTCGCAGAACTTGCGGATCATCGCCGGAACGACGTGCGAGGCCTCGGCGTCGAAGTTGTCCCCCGGCCCGAAGAGGTTGACCGGAATGACATGAACGCCGTTGAAACCGTACTCACGGCGGTAGGCCTCGAGCATAACGCCAAGGGCCCGCTTGGCGATACCGTAGGGTGCGTTGGTTTCCTCGGGGTAGCCGTTCCACAGGTCGTCCTCACGGAAGGGGACCTCGCAGAACTTCGGATAAGCGCACACCGTACCCACCTGCACGAACTTATCGACACCCCGCCGCCGGGCTTCCTCAATCAGGTGCAGGCCCATGGCCATGTTGGCATAGAAGAAACGTCCCGGGTGCTCTTGGTTCGCGCCGATGCCGCCGACCTCCGCAGCGAGGTGGATCACTACATCCGGGCGAGCCTCTTCGAACATCCGCTCGGCGGCGTCCCGGCGGGTCAGGTCGAACTCACGAGATCGCGGGATGAAGAGATCGTCGACACCGCGCTCTATGAGCCGATCGCACACGACTCGCCCTAGAAACCCGGCGCCGCCGGTTACGCATACGCGTTTGTCAGCCAGGTACGTCGACATTTGCAGCCGTTCCGCTGGGCCCATATTGGTGCGTCGTTTCTCTGTATCTCTATCGGTCGAACGGTCGGAGAAGCCCACCAAAACGGATCCGTTCGGCGGCGCGGAGCGAAGGGGTCCGTCGTGTCGCGCGGTCAGTCCTCGCGCGATGCCACTACAACGCCGCGTTTGAGGACGGTTCGCACACAGTTTCTGCCCGGTTCGTAGACCAAACGCCGGTGGTTCGGCACATCGAGCACGACGAGGTCAGCCTGCATGCCCACCTCGATCGAGCCCACGCAATCTTGCCTGTCGACCGCAGCGGCGGCGTTGGCTGTGACCGCCACGATCGACTCGGTCGGGGTCATCCGCATCTGCGTGCCCGCGATTGTCATCACCAGCGGCAACGACTCGACCATGGACGAGCCGGGGTTGTAGTCTGTTGCCAGGGCTACCGGCAGATCGGCCTCGAGAAGACGCCGCGCCGGTGCCTGCTCGACCCCGAGGAAGAACGAACATCCGGGAAGAAGAACCGCAGCGGTCCCGGCAGCTCTTATCGCCTCGATCCCGGCCTCGTCGATCTTCTCGAGATGGTCGGCCGAGACCGCCCCGACCTCACCGGCCAACGCTGCGGCGCCGATCTGTGTGATCTGGTCGGCGTGAACGCGGGGCCTGAGCCCGAACCGCTTTGCGGCGAGCAGCACCCGCCTTGACTGCTCTACGCTGAACGCCGTCGTCTCGCAGAAGACATCACAGAACTCAGCCAACCCCTCGTCGCGCAGCCGCGCCAGGACTGCGTCATCGAACATGGTGTCTAGATAATCGTCGGATCGCCCCTCGAACTCGAGTGGCGTCGTGTGGGCCGCAAGATACGTGGGCACGAGTTCGACCGGTTGGAGTTTCTGAAGCCGCTTAACGGCCTCGAGCATCTTGAATTCGTCGGGCACGGTCAGGCCGTAACCGCTCTTGATCTCGACGGTCGTGACGCCGCTAATGAGCATCCGTTTCAGCCGGGGCAGGGCAAGCTCGACCAGCTCATCGCAGCTCGCCGCTCGAACGGCCTCGACGGTGATCTTGATACCGCCGCCCTCGCGGGCAATCTCGGCATAGCTTACGCCCTCGATGCGTCGGGCAAACTCATCCTCGCGGGTTCCGGCGAATACGGTGTGTGTGTGACAGTCGATCAATCCGGGAAGCACGCACCCGCCGTTGGCGTCGATCGCGGCGTGGTCGCCAACTGTCGGCAGGTCTGACTCGCGGCCGAACCAAGAGATCTTGTCGTCGTCGATGAGCACGGCGGCCGAGGTGATACACTCCACGTTCCCCATCGACCGCCCGCCGATCGGACCGCGTGGAACGACAACGAGTTCGCCTATGTTGCGAATGACTTTCATCGAAATGCGTGCTCCGGTATTGTCCGTGTACTCCGACACTCAGGCCAAGTAGACTAGCACCGGGATTACGAATTACAAATTACGAATTACGTCAGCGGAGGGAGACTAATCGGTTCGGTTGCGAAGGGCGTCGTGTCGTCTGACCATACCGTAGAACGGTCGTCGGAGGACAGTTGTGGACGAGGCGTCGCAGGACCGAGGCGGAACGCCGGTTGAGGTCGAGGCGTCG
>CBDUZY010000307.1:0-4392 GCA_965371825.1 uncultured bacterium | reverse complement strand
GTTGCTCGTGACCGTATTGTTCGCGATCGTAGGGGACGAGTTGAAGTACATGTACAGCCCGGCGCCGTGGCGTTCGGCGCTGTTACCGGTGATCGAGTTTTTCGCGATCGTCGGCGAGGAATCCTCCAGGTACATCCCGCCCCCGCTGTAATGAGCGCTGTTGTCCGTGATCATGTTGTTCGTGATCGTCGGGGAAGAGTCCGACAGGTACAGCCCGCCGCCGTAGGAGGCGCTGCCGTTGGTGATCGTAAATCCGTCGATCCGGGTTGTCTCGGTCGCTCCTGAGGGCGATGTGACCACGCTGCCGGTTTGATCGCCGTCGAGAATCGTCGGGTTGACCGTCCAGTCGCGCTCGTCTAACTCAGTCTCGGTCCCCGCGAAACCGCCGTAGAGTTCAACCCCAAGCGTAAGCGTGAAGTTCCCGATGTATGTCCCGGCCGCCACCCAGATCTCATCGCCGGACTCCGCGGCCGCCAGAGCCGTGGCCAGCGAATCGAAGGCTGTCTCCCATGTACTGCCATCTCCGCCAAGGGGGGCGTCGTCATCGACGTAGATCACCGTCTGGGCGTTCGCGGTGGATATCGTCAAGAGCGATGTCAACGTAAACGCACAAACCGCAACGATGGGTCGTGTGACGCGCATGATCTTCCGCGCAGCCCACGCCAGGCGGCCGTCTCCTGTTGCAGGCAGGGGGACCACGTCAAGCGACAGCTCCGGGGCAGCCTTGATTTGCTTTCGATAACCTCCGCGCACATTCATCGCGCTCTCCCTTCGACAGGTCCAACAACGCTCGATCAGCCCGACCTCCTCCCCGTAGTTAATAACACCTCCGCCGGCCAAGCGACGGAGGATATTGTGCTTTTTCTTGAGATTTGTCTCGGGACCTGGGACCGGCTTGCCGGTTCGCCGTCCCCATCGGCCATTCGACATTCTCAAACCGGGGCCTTAGAGTAGGGCGAAAGCAAGGAGGAAACATCGCGTGAGCAACACGATCCAGAAGCTATACGAGCGGGGCCAGTCGGTCTGGTGTGACAATCTCAGCCGGCGGATGATTGATTCCGGCGAGCTGCAGCGGCTGATCGACCTCGGCGTCGTCGGCGTCACTTCGAACCCGACGATCTTCATGAAGGCCATCACCGGCGGAAGCGACTACGACGATGCGCTGCAGAAGCTGCTCGACGGCGGAGTCGAGGACATCCACACCATCTACGAGAGGCTTGTTCTGCCCGACATTGCCGACGCAGCCGACATCCTCCGGCCGGTCTTCGATCGAACCGACGGCGTCGACGGCTACGTAAGCCTCGAAGTCAACCCCAAGCTCGCCTTCGACACCGAAGGCACGGTTACCGAGGCCCGGCGCCTCTTCGCCGAACTGAACCGCCCCAACGTTCTCATAAAAGTGCCCGCGACGAACGAAGGGATTCCGGCTGTCGAGACCCTCATCGGGGAGGGCATCAACGTCAACGTGACGCTCATCTTCTCTATCGAGATGCACGAGAAGGTCATGCAGGCGTATCTAAGTGGGCTCAAGCGGTTTGATGCCTCCGGTGGCAAACTGGCGGGCGTCGCGTCGGTGGCGTCCTTCTTCGTAAGCCGCGTCGACACGCTCGTCGACAAGCTCCTGGAGGCTCATCGAGCCGCGCGACCGGATGTCGCGGAGCTTCTCGGCAAGGCGGCCGTCGCCAACGCCAAGCTGGCGTACGCCAGGTTTCAGAAGACTTTCGACGAGACCGGGGAGTTTGGTGTACTCGCCGCGAAGGGGGCTCGAGTGCAACGACCGCTGTGGGCCAGCACGAGCACCAAGAACGCCGACTATCCCGATACCGTCTACGTCGACGCGCTCGTCGGCGCGCACACCGTCAACACAATCCCGCCCGCAACCTTGGATGCTACGCTGGACCACGGCACCACGGATGTGACGGTCGACAAGGACGTGGACAGCGCCCGGGTGTCGCTCGCGCGCCTGGCCGAGTTCGGTATCGATATGAAGACCGTCACCGACCAGCTAACGGAAGAGGGTGTCGGTGCGTTCGTCAAGTCGTTCGACGAACTACTCGCGAACCTATCAGCCAAGCAGGAGCAACTGCGCGCCGTGAGATGATCGCTCGGAAGCGCCGGACGGACCTCCGCGCCGCGCGACCCGACTCCGGTGAATTCCGATGAGTATGGTATCGCGGTGCGCCCGACGCTCCGGTTGAGTTTTACTCGCCGATGATCTTGACGAGCACTCGCTTCCGTCGCCGGCCGTCGAACTCTCCGTAGAAGATCTGCTCCCACGGACCGAAGTCCAGCATGCCGTCGGTGATCGCGATCGTCACTTCCCGGCCCATCACCTGTCGCTTCAGGTGTGCATCGGCGTTGTCCTCACCGGTGCGGTTGTGATGGTACTGCTGGATGGGCTCGTGCGGGGCAAGCTGCTCCAGCCACTTCTCGTAGTCCTCGTGCAACCCGTGTTCGTCATCGTTGATGAACACGCTGGCTGTGATGTGCATCGCGTTGACGAGGCACAGTCCTTCGCGGATTTCGCTCTCGCGCAGAACTTCCTCGACCTGAGACGTGATGTTCAGGAAACCACGTCGCCCCGGAACCTCGAACCATAGCTCGCGTCGAACTGATTTCATGAATGCGGTCCTCGTTGGTTAGACTCGCGAATTACCCGGCCCTGCCAAGGACAGTTCGCGCCCTCGCGCGGCGAACGTTGTTCAACGTCCCGCGAGTTCCGCCAGCACGGCCGTCAGATATTTCCACGATTTGGCGACCGAATCCACGTACACGCGTTCCTCCGGGCTGTGAGCGCCTGTGATTGTCGGGCCGAATGAGATCATGTCCATATCGCCCACGATCTTCCCGATCAAACCACACTCGAGACCGGCATGAATCGCCGTAACCTTCGGCACCTCCCCGAAGAGCTTCTCATACACACCGCGGCAGGTCGCCAGAACTGGTGAATCCAGGTTCGGTTCCCACCCGGGATAGTCGTTGGCAGACACGACCTCCGCACCAGCGAGGCGCCCGACCGAGGCGATCTGCTCGCAGGCGGCATCTTTGCACGACTCGGACGAACTCCGGGCCAGCGTCCCGACCTCGACATCGATCTTCTTGGCCGCGAGATCGGGCGAGCTGACGATGGTCGCTACGTTGTTCGAGGTCTGCACCAGGTCCCCCACATCCGGGATCATGCCGAGCACACCTTGGGGCAGGGCTGCCAATGTCAACAGCAGTGTGGACGTGTCGGCGGGAGTCATCGCCGCCTGTGGGTCACCATCGGCGCAGAGCTCGACTCTGATCTCCAGGGAAGGCTCGGCTGACTCGCGCCTGCCCTCGAGCGCCACCCGCCCAGCCGCCTCGCGCAGTCGCGCTTCGACATCCGCCGGACACGAGACCACCGCGCTTGCCACGCTGGGGATCACATTTCGCTTGATTCCGCCGGTGATGGACACTAATTGAAGCCGGCCCGAGCCGGATCGAAGGAGCGTCCGGGCGAGCAACTTGATGGCGTTGCCGCGGTTTTCGTGGATGTCACCACCGGAGTGCCCGCCGCGAAGACCCTCGACCACGATCCGAACGGATTGGCTCTCCGGTGCCGGGGCGGTCTCGGTGAAGGTCCAAGTCAAGGTCGTGTCGCGACCGCCCGCGCATCCGATATAAAGAGCGTCGTCTTCCTCCGAATCGAGGTTCAGCATGCGTCGTCCATGGAATGATTCCGGCGTTAGAGCCTTGGCCCCGGTCATGCCGTCCTCCTCGTCGACGGTAAATAGCAACTCGAGCGGACCGTGAACGACGTCCGGCGACATGGCGGCTGCGAGGCCCATGGCAATACCGATCCCGTTGTCCGCTCCGAGCGTCGTACCCTCGGCGCGCACGATTCGACGCCCGTCGGCATCCACGTCCACGACGGGCAGAATCGGATCGCGGTCGAAGTCGCGTTCCACACCGCCGGCTTTGACGCACACCATGTCGAGATGGGCCTGCAGCACCGTGATCGGAGCGTTTTCGCATCCGGCGGAGGCGGGGACGTCAATGACGATGTTCCCGATTTCGTCCTCGCGCGAGGCTAGCCCGTTCTTTGCGGCCAGCTTCTTCACGTGCTCTCGGACCTTGCCCTCCTTACCGGAGGAACGCGGTGTGGCTGCGAGTCCGGCGAAGAGTTTCCACACGCCGGTCGGCTCCAGATTCTCGATTCGATCGCTGGTTGTCTCTTTGCTCATTGGTTCATCCGCATGGTGAGATCGATGTCATCCACGGCGACACCGCCTGCTTTACGGCGGCCGCTTGCCGTTCGTAAGAATAACCGATTCCGCGCCTTGCCCATAGGGTGCGTCTGGAGCGGCAGGCTCCTAGTATGACAGCGCTAAATGGGCTCAAGCGTTTTACGGTTGGGTGCCGATGAGA
>CBDUZY010000306.1:0-4397 GCA_965371825.1 uncultured bacterium | reverse complement strand
TTGACGCTGCGGCGCAAGGGAGCGGGCAAAGGAGCGACCGTGGCGTTCCTGATCTCCACACCGGAGACCAGCGTAACGTCAATCCTGCTGACCTACGCCTTGCTGGGCCCGTTTCTCGCCGTCTTCCGCCCGATCGCCGCGTGTGTCACGGCACTTACCGCCGGTCTGATCGAGCACGCCCGGGAGCGACGGGCTTCCTCGGTCTCGCCGGTGGAGACGAGCGATTCAGCAGCGCCCGACGTTGTGTCCGACGCACCCGCAACACGCGGAGGTTCGGACCACTGCTGTGGTTCCGACGCTTCGGCGCAATTCGGGGTTGCCAAGCCGCTGAGTAAGTTGCGCCGGGCGCTTCGCTTCGCCTTCGTCGACCTTTTCGACGACATCTTCGGCTGGATGATCCTCGGCATACTCGTAGCCGCCGCCATCCAGGCATGGCTGCCACCAGACGCCCTGACCACGTTCCTGGGCGGACCGCTGCGATCGTCTCTGATCATGATCGCGTTCGGCGTACCGCTGTACGTCTGCGCCGAGGCGTCGACCCCGGTGGCAGCCGCACTCATCGCCCAGGGTCTGAATCCCGGAGCGGCGCTAGTTTTCTTGCTCGTCGGACCGGCGACGAACATCGGATCACTAGGTCTGTTGCGCCGCGAACTCGGAGGACGTGCGATAATCGTCTACCTTGCGACGATCATCATTGTCTCGATCATCATGGGGTTCGTCTTGGACGCGATGTTGACTCTCGAGACTGTCGCGTCACCGATCCGGGCCATGGACGAACCGATGGTCCCGGAATGGGTCCAAGTTGCGGGGGCGATCCTCTTCCTGGTCCTCGGAGCCGGCGCCGTCTACCGCAAGCGGTACGTACGGAAGCTCACCGGTTGGCTCAGCCTCAATCGCGGCTAACGTGGGAGTCTTCTCAGATTGGATGAGGTGAGCCTCGCGCTTTCTCCGGTGTGGCCCCCACCCCAAGACGCCTCGACAAGTCGGCCGATGCCCGGTGGGAGTTCCTTCTCCCGCACGTGCGAACTGAGAAACGGGTCGCTTCCCGTGTGAATCCGAATATTGAACAGGCAGTTCGACCATGTGCCGCTCGGACATTGACATTTGAGGGGCTTTCCGGTACAAAAAACGCTGTGGATCCCATCCTCGTTGCGTGGGCGATGAATGCCAGGGGTTGGAACCGACCACCCATTGCGACACCATGGTAGGTCGAGCACAACTACACCTCCCCGGGGGCAGACAGGGCACACGTGCGAGAGGGCGGCTGGTTGCGGTCTATCCGGCTGGTGCCGACGGGTGTCACGGGAGCACAGTCGTTTCCGCCGACGCGCGGGGGCGAGGGCAAGGCGTTTTCGATCCAGGAGGCCTCAGGATCCCGGACGGCATTTCGCCCGCTTATTGAGAGGGTTTGAAGCGATGACACGAGTTTCACCTAAGAAAATCAGCAGGGCGTCGATCAGGTACTTCCTCGGTCTCGCCGCCTTCGTTTCGAGTAGTCCCTTGGTCGTTCTTGCCGTGCAGGACCCGGGCATCGGATCGCTCGACCGATCCGTGAATAAAGAGGTGTCGCAGACAAGAGCCACCCATCGCCAGACGGCTGTGGATGGTGTCGTTACCTTCGATTTCTCGGTAGAGGTCCTGGACAGGCTCGGCGTCTGGTTCCTTCCGCACGGCCACTTGGCCCCCGAGGCCCTCCTCGACGAGGATTTGTACGATTCGTACGCCGCGTTTGAGATCGATCCGTCGTCGACTTTCGAGGTCGAGACCATCAACGGGCGTTTCAGTCGAATCGCTGAAGGTTCGTTGGTCACCTGCGGGGCGATGCGCGTTGACGGTCTTGGCGGAACCGGGCGGGCTGTCCTGGGAAACCTCACGCTTCTGGCGGACTCGAACGGCAAGCTGACTGTCGCATACGGTTTTGACCATGACGACACCATCCGGCGAGTCTTCGACGTGACGTCGGTAGCCGTCGACGACGACGCGTTACCCGACGGGCTCAGACTTGTCGGCGAACTGGCGATCGAGGAGTCATGGGCACGGGAGCACGGCCTGCATGAGGCAGTCGGCGTCATAATCGGGAAGATCACGGTCGACGTGGAGACGACGCCGCCGGCCGACCGGATCGGTCGCCAGAACTCCTGCACGGACGTCGGCACCGTCCACGGCGCCATCGCTTCGGCACCGTCTCCAGGTCCGAACGTACTCATCGGCGACCTGCAAAGCGTATCGCGCTACACTCGCATAGGCGACATAACCGCATACGCGGTCGGGACGAACGCGTGCAACATCGGCACCGAGCGCGCGAACTGGATATGGTACACGAATCAACACCCCATGATCTTCGAGCACATCTACCGACTCGATGATCGCGGCTTCCAGCAGATCGGCATGAGCTGGCTCAAGCACGGTTTCTACGCCGTGTCGCAGAGCCTCTGTTCGCCATGCCTGGACCCGACGGACGGCAGTCAGCTAGGCGTGGGGTGCTCCGATCCTTACACCGCCTCGCTCAACGGTGAACAAAGGAACATGATGGCTCGTTCGAGGATCGACCCTCACACCGGGTACTTCGAGTATACGGGCTACGACTACGACTACTCGACGCAGATCGATCGGCGCATGCAGGTACATGACGCCGATATCGACCCCGATCAGAACCCCGACGCCCGGTACTTCATCGAGGGACACTACATCACCGCTGACGACGCCGCAGCAGGGAACGACGACAACAACGCCTCTTACCGCGAGGTATTGATCTCGAACCCCACACAGGACTTCTACGACATCGTCATCCAGACAAACTGGACAACCCGACGCGGACAAGCGGCCGTGCGCGCCTGGAAGGATGTAGACGACTCCGTAAAGGAAACGGACGTCCGCATCCCCGATGAGGGCCTGTTCATTCTAGCTTCCAAAGTGGTTGACCTCGGCGACGGGACGTGGCGCTACCTCTACGCCTTACAGAACCTGAATTCCGACCGCTGCGCCCAATCCTTCACCGTGCCCCTGCCCCCCGAGGCAACCGTCGAGGAAAACATCGGCTTTCACGATGTGGATTACCACAGTGGCGATCCGTACGAACCGACCGACTGGACATCTGCAGTCGACGCCGACTCCATAACCTGGTACACGGACACCTATGCAACGAACAGCAACGCGAATGCGTTGCGCTACGGGACTGTCTACAACTTCTCGTTCGACTGCGATGTCGAGCCAGCCAACATGGTGGTAACGATCGGTTTGTTCAAACCGGGGACGCCCACCGAAGTGACAGCCGCATCCTTCGCCCCCACGCCGGGACTCATCGACTGCAACGGCAATGGCATTGAGGACGCGTGTGACCTCTGTGCCTCCGAAGACTGTGAGTCACCCTGCGTCCCCACGGCTGCTGACTGTGACGGAGACGGCGTGCTCGATGAGTGTGAGATCGAGGACTGTTCCGGAGGCGCGGACTGCGGAGACTGCAATGGCAACGGCGTACCCGACGGTTGTGAGGCCGGTTGCGAAACCGCCTCCGCGGAGGATATCGACGACGGGCAGACCGTGGAACTGAACCCCAGCGTCGGAAGCGGTGACCCGACAGAGGATGCCCTCGTGGTGTTCACCAACGGGTCCGGAGCGGGCGGCGCCTCGGTCACGGTGAACGAAACCGTCGATCCGGTGAATCCCGACACCGGCGGTTTCGTGACGCTCGACACTACATTGATCATCGACACCTCGCTAAGCGACGGTCAGTTCCTTATGAAGGTCGTGATGCCGTTCGAACCGGCTGACCTGAGTGGGGCAGACCCGTTGACTGTGGACATTCTCTGGTACGACTCGGTAGATGATGCCTTGGAGTTGGCCGTCGCGAACAACACCGGTAACAGCCCCGGCCTCGATCACCCCGTCGGCGACCGATACGTCGCCAGCGGAGAGATCACGCCGGCGCTCACCGAACTCAGCGACGAGTTGGGCGACTTCGGCACGTTCTGGAACACGAGCACTCTTAGCGGCTTTGCGTGGGCCAACGTCGACCACGTGAGCGACTTCGCCGCCGCGGTGCAGATTCGGAAGAACCGGTATGTCTCTATGGTTGTTCCACCGTCGATCGTGCCGGGCGTCGGTCGCGGCACGGCGATCCGCGTGCATCTCACGTCGCTCCATCACCCCGACCAGTCGCCCGATGCTCCCGACTTTGGGGCATGGGAGGGCCGATACCGTTGGGTCAATTCACTGACGGAGGATCACACGTGCTCTGATTCCCCCAACTATCCGGGCAGCACTTACAGATGCGCCGTCCTCGGATGCGACCCGGAGTACCGTGACTGGGCTGCGGAACTCGGAGGTGAGATACTGCATTTAACCGGTGCGGCGGTCGTACCGAGTTCACAGTACAAGGTTGCCCTGCTGGACGAGAG
>CBDUZY010000305.1:0-4410 GCA_965371825.1 uncultured bacterium | reverse complement strand
CTCCTGGGGCCGGCATCCCCTTCTCGAGGTCAACGCCCAAACCGTCCGCGATGCGATTGATGTAGCTGAAGAAAGCTACGACCTGCGTGGCGTCGCTGATCGCCCGGTCGTCGAGGCCGAGATCGCGCAGACTGTCGATGTCGGCCTGCGTCACCTCGGCCGGCGCTTTGGTCAGCTTGATCGCGTGGTCGCACAGTGCCCGGTCGACGGCGGTGAGCTCAGCCTTGGTGTAGTCCGTCTTGATCTGATCGACCCATCTTGCATCGTCGACCTCAGCCCGGAGGTCGTAAGCATGGGCGACCGTTCAGTAATGACACCCGTTGGCCCTCGACACGACAACCGCTAGCATCTCGCGCTGGGCACGGCTGAGCGGCGAGTCGCCCTTCATGATCGCCGCGTACATCCCCATGCTCGATTCCAGCGCGGACGGGTTGTTGCTCTGAATCTTGAGGATGTTGTAGACCCGCCCGGACCGCTTGATGACGGCCTCATAGAACCGTGCAAGCCGACCGCGCGCCTCACCTTCCTCGACGACCTTGATCCACGCCATAAGCGCCGTCCTTATTCCAGTACCGTCACGGTCGACTGCTTCGACACCAGATATGAATACAGAGACTCGACGTCTTCGTTGTACATTCGTATGCAGCCCATCGAGACGCTCTGCCCGATCGTCTCGGGCTCGTTGGTCCCGTGTACTCCGTAGCGCTGCTGCCCGACGGCCTCACCCGAGACCCCGACCAGCCCGATCCACCGCTCGCCGAGCGGGTTGCGCGGATCGTCCGCCGGAATGATCTCGCCGCCGCGCGGCGGGTAGTATGTCGGGTTCATCAGCTTGGTGGCGACGCGCCACTCCCCCGTGGGCGTGCTGTCATCGGCACCCAGCCCGACGCGAAAGTGCTTCACGAACGTCCTCGCGAGGTAGACGTCGAGTGAATAGTCCCGCTTGTGGATCACGGCGAGGAAGGGCCCTTTCACGATCTTCATGGTGCGCCCGGCGCGGATCCGGTTCTTGTCGGCAATGTTGTTGATAGCCGCCAGCAGATCGGCGGAGATGTTGTTCGCCGTAGCGATCTTCGCCAGGCTGTCCCCGGGCTGAATCACGTAGCGCTCGACGAACGGATCACCATCGAAAATACGGTTTGAGAAAATGGTCTCATCACCGATGCGGGTGAGTTCGGCTCGCAGAAGCGTCGCGTCCGCGTTGTCCACGCCGAGGATCATCGCCTCGCTGAAGTGCGTGCGAGCCGCTACGGGGTCATCTCGTTCGAGGGCCTGTCTTCCGGCGTTAATCAACGCCTGGGCCCGCTGGGAAACGGAAACGGCAGGCCCACTTCCGCTCTGGGCGGGTGTGGTCGCCCCCTTCTCGGACACGTCAGCCCGAACGACACCAATCTGCGATGCCTCGGGCCGGTCCGTTGTCAGCGCAGGCTGCGGTCCCAGAGCGAGCGTCCCCTCGAGACCCTCGGACCGATCCGGGTCGCGGTACAACCACCACGCCGCAACCGCCACCGGGGCCGCCAGGATCAGGATCCACCAGCCGCCCCTCCGTCGTCGTCCGTGTCGTCGGAATCTGGCCAAGATGCTGCCTCCCCGGTGAGAGCTTTTCCGCGTCCGGTGTGCGGCGCGGGTCTACCTATGCCGCCCGAACCCACGCACAGCCGCATCGACAGCCGACGCGCGTGAATCGATACTCGGCGTCCGCGATGCGCCGTCTCGGAATGCTGTAAACCGTCGGGCGGCGAACGAACTTCAAGGATACGCCCATTCAAGCTCGTGGCAAGAGTCGTAGCGCAAAAACCGTGTCGGTTTTCGTTGTGATATAGACTGTGAGTTTCCGCGAGGGGCTTCTGCGGCGTCAGCCGACACTTGGCGAAACTTGACGTAAGCAGCGACTGGTTCTCCAATGCAGTTCGTGGAAAGCACCGGGCACTGATCCGTTGCGCGGTCGCGTCGTGATACACGATACCCGTGGGCTCGAGGAATCGAGGGTAGATGGCACAGCAGTGGGAGGTTGCGTCGACGACCGGACGTTGCACCGTCTCGGGGCACGTGCTCGAAGAGGGCGAGACGTTCTACACAGTGCTCTTCGAGGACGGCGAATCGTTCCGCCGGGCCGACTACAGCCTGGACGCCTGGGAGGGCCCGCCGGAGGGTGCGTTCTGCCACTTCAGGACCCGCGTTCCCGTGAAGGCCAAGCGTAAGAAGCTGCTGGTCGACAACGAGTTGCTGGTGAGTTTCTTCCTTCGCCTCGCGGACGAGACGGAGCCGGTCCGAGTCCAGTTCCGCTTCGTTCTTGCCCTGATCCTGATGCGAAAGAGGTTGTTGCGTTACGCGGGAACCGAAACTCGAGATGGGGTAGAAGTCTGGCGGATGGTCGTCCCAGCCGATCACAGCGAGCACGAAGTGGTGAATCCTCAGCTGACCGACGAGCAGATCGAGGGTGTCAGCGGACAACTCAGTGCCATCCTTCACGGCGACATGGGCGAGTGGGCGGTGATGGACGATGCAGCTGACTCGCCCGGCGTCGAGGGCAACGAGGAACCCGATGGCACCGACTAGGAATGTGGCCAAATGGGCGTCGGTGGGGCTCGCCGCCGCGACGCTCGCCGGATGTGCCACCCAGCAGAAGCTCCCGCCCCCAGGCCCGATCGCTATGAGCCGGGCGGTCGGGATCGTTAACGGCAACATCTCGCGGATCGAGGGTACTCTCAGGGCCTCCGGTGCCGTCGACGGGTACTTCACCAACGCCGACGGCAGACGCCGCAGCTACCACGTCGATGGCGTGCTGTTCTTCCTTGCCCCCAGCTACCTTCGATTCGATCTCAAGAAGTTCGGCGACAGGCAGCTTCTGTTCGGATCCAACGCTGACATGTATTGGGTCTACACCAAGGAGGACGACACCTACCACTGCGGCGGGCACGGGGCCGACGACGACTTGCCCCCGGGGGTTCCGCTCCGTCCCTGTCAGATTGTCGACGCCCTCGGCTTGACGCCGGTTAACGATCGTGACCCCGAGGCCGGTTCGGTAGACTTTGTGCAACGGATCGTCGAGGATTACCAGCAGATCCTGTTCCTCGAGTACGACGACAGCGGCCGCCTGGTGATAGAGAAGGAGTACTGGCTCGATCGATACCCGCCACGGCTCGTTCGGCGCGTCGTCTTCCGCGATGCGGATGGCGTCATCGAGATGGAGTCACGGCTCGACGATTACCGGCCGCTTTCGGCACGAGGCCCGCTATTACCACACGTGCTAATCGCGGACTGGCCTCAGGTAGGGTCACAGATGCGTCTGCGAGTTGGCAAGTGGACGGATGTCCAACAAGTTCAGCCGGGCGGCCCGCAGTTCGCAACGCCGCGAGAGTGCGAGGCGGACGAACAGGTTGGTCGTCGGAGTGGTCCAGGGTAACGAACCGGCGCGGCTGTGGGCGCATGGGCGACCACGGCGTCGCGTCATAGCGAGACGACTCTTGCCTTTTTGTGTACTCCCGTGCATCTGGACCGCAGCGTTGGCGCTGGTCTCCTCAACCGCGCTCGAAGGCTCGGACGGCCGCGTCGTCGGAGACCTCGCCCTCTGCGGTAACGAACGGATTCTCTGGATCTGTCAGCAGCATCCGCAGGCGGACGGCGCGAGATTCCTGCGCTTCGCCTACCGAAAAACCGGAGGTCGAGAACAGAGAACGGAAACACCCACGGTCAGCCGCTTCAAGACCCTGCCGATCCAGCCCATCGTCGGACGGATCGCGTTGGCAACGGTTCGCGGCCCAGACCTGCACATCTTCTTTCAAGACGGTTCTCACCACCGGTTCTCACCGCCCAGCGCCCCGTCTTCGCGCACGTCCGGCACGGCGCGGACGGTCGAGCTGATTCTCCCCGGTAGGGCCCTGCCCCAGGCCATCGCCGCCGACCAGATCCGCAATCGACTATATGCCCTCATCACGGCACGCCAGGCGAAGAAGATTCCACGCGACCCAACCGCGGAAGCTGAGGATGGTACAGCCGCGATCGAAGTCCCACCGCTCCCCGACGCGGATCAACCGCCGAATGAGGCGAGTGGGACTGACACGACGGAAGAAGCACCCGAGACCGGGAATCTCGATATTGAAAGTCAGCCGCAGCGAGAGCAGACGGAAACACACGCCACTGACCTAGTGCTCGTGCGCTACGCCGGTGGCCGATGGGAGCTGGATCGCGACGCACCTGTGGAACTCACCGTCGAGTGCACTGTACAGGCACTTCTCGCCCGGAACGGTGTCATCCATGTTGTGTACCAGCCCGCTGAGGAAACCGCCCCGCCAGTCCATCGAGTCTCGACCCTGCCGGAAGAGCCCTGGTCCGAGGCGGCGGTAGTTCCGGCACCCGCTGCGGCCATTCCTCTGGCGAGCGGATGGGCTAACGAGAGTCCCGTCCTGC
>CBDUZY010000304.1:0-4415 GCA_965371825.1 uncultured bacterium | reverse complement strand
ATGCGGACGGCCCCCTCGCCGACCACGAAGATCCCGGGACAGGGGTCCCCTTCTCGAAAGATCATCCGGCCTCGCTTGTAACGCACAATTCGGGCGATTTCGGTGATTTTCTTGAACGACCCGTCCGTGAGCCCGCAGAACAGCCCACAGCGCCGTATTATTTCGACCGCCGTATCGTCCACGCCGACCTCGCAAAAGAACCGGAAAAAAATAGCCTTACTTGACCCAGGTCAAGGCGTCGTGCCTCAGCCTATGCGATCATCGAGTATGGCTGAGTTGCCCGCCGTGGGCAACCTTACGTTAACCGAAAGCTGGGCAGCGAAATGATCCGAGAGCTTGTTTCGATCGACGAGGACCTGTGCAACGGCTGCGGAGAGTGCGTTCCCGCCTGTGCGGAGGGAGCCATCCGGATCGTCAACGGGAAGGCGAAGCTGACGTCGGACGTCCTTTGTGATGGTTTGGGGGCGTGCCTGGGGCACTGTCCGCAGGGGGCCATATCGATCGAGCGACGGGACGGAGCGGCGTTCGACGAGGCTGCGGTCCAGGAGCACCTGGCGGGGTCTGCGGCCGGCGGTAATGGCGCGAGGCGCGCCAACGGACGAGTGAATGCCCAGTCCGGACCCAACAAACCGATCGACCACGCTCACGGCGGCTGTCCGTCGAGCAGGTTCAACCAGCTCCTTCGTCGGCCGGGGACCGCCGGTGCCGAGCCCAAACCGGGCTGCGACACCCAAGGCCCACCGCCGGAGTCCGAGCTGAGTCACTGGCCGATTCAGTTGCGGTTGCTCCCCCCGACTGCGCCGGGCCTCCATCATACCCCCCTACTGGTTTCGGCTGATTGTGTGCCCTTCGCTTACCCCGACTTCCACTCGAAGATGTTGTGCGATCATGCGCTCGTGATCGCCTGTCCGAAGCTCGATGATCCTAGTGGGTACGTCGAGAAGCTCACGGAGATGTTCCGCCACAACGATCCGCCGGAGATTACCGTCGCCCGCATGGAGGTCCCGTGCTGCGGAGGCATCCTCCAGATGGTTCTTCAAGCCCGTGAGGCGGCGGGCATCGATGCGCCGGTCAACGACCTCGTAGTCGGTGTTCGCGGCCAAGTCATCAACAAGCGTACTATTCCCGCCCGATCGACTACGTCGGGCGACATCCAGCCGGGTCCTGCCCGGTGCCCAACTACAGGAGCTAACTAGATGTTTTGTAATCAGTGCGAACAGACGGCACATGGAACCGCGTGTGTGGACACCGGGGTGTGTGGGAAGGACCCGGACATGCAGTCGCTTCAGGAGATTCTCCTTTACGGCCTGAAGGGGATGGCGTCGTATGCCCATCACGCCAGGCGACTCGGCATCGTGGACGAGGAGGTCGACGCGTTCACCGAGGAGGCCCTTTTCGCCACGGTGACCAACGTCAACTTCGACATGGAGAGCTTGTTCGAGCTCGTGTTGGAGTGCGGGAGGAAGAACCTGCGCGCCATGCAGATGCTGGACGAGGGGCACGTGAAGCGGTTCGGCTCGCCGTCACCGACGACCGTTTTCGAGGGCACAAAAGCCGGCCCCGGAATCCTCGTCACCGGCCACGACATGGTCGATCTCGATGACCTGCTCAAGCAGACCGAGGGCACGGGAATCAACGTCTACACGCACGGGGAGATGCTCCCCGCCCACATGTATCCCGGGCTGCGCAAGTATAAGCACCTCGTCGGGCACTTTGGCGGCGCGTGGCAGAAGCAGAAGAGGGAGTTCGCGGAATTCACGGGTCCCGTCGTGGCGACGACCAACTGCGTGCTCATTCCGAAGGACGAGTACAAGGACCGGTTGTTCACCACCCGCGTCACGGCTGTGCCCGGTGGCAAGTGTTTGAAGACCAACGACTTTTCGGAAGTGATCGAGTGCGCGAAGCGCTGCCAGCCTCTGGCTGACAACCCGGTCAAGGAGTCGACGGTCGGGTTCCACCATTCGGTGATTCTGGGTATAGCTGACAAGATCGTTGCGGCTGTCAAGGCAGGCAAGTTGAGCCACTTCTACCTGATCGGCGGATGCGACGGGGCCGAGCCCGGTCGTAACTACTTCTCCGAGCTGGCCAAGAACACCCCGGCGGACTCGCTGATTCTGACGTTGGGCTGCGGTAAGTACCGGATTCGCGACGACGATCACGGTACGATCGAGCTTGACGGCGTGGGAGCCATTCCGCGCTTACTCGACATGGGTCAGTGCAACGATGCGTATGGCGCGATCCAGGTTGCGGTCGCCTTGGCGAAGGCCTTCGAGTGCGGAGTCAACGACCTGCCGCTGACCATCGTCCTCTCGTGGTTCGAGCAGAAGGCCGTGGCCGTGCTGCTGACGCTGTTGGCCCTGGACGTGAAGGGGATTCGCATCGGCCCGGCGGCGCCGGCGTTCATCTCGCCAAACGTGTTCAAGATCCTCCAAGACAAATACGACCTGAAGTTAACGGAGAAGGAGCCGATGGCCACTCTGGAGGCGTGTAAGTCGTAGACGCGGGTCGCGCAGGCCGCGAGGGCGACTCCCGCCGATTCGGGAATCACTGTTTCAGAGTAGGCTGTCACTGGGCTACCGAGGCGCTGCCCAAGCGCCGCGGTAGCCCTTTTGCGTGTACGGTCTGCGGAGACCGGGCGGGCGCTATCCCGTGTTCGCACGCGACATCAGCTCATCCAGGTTGTCCAGGCAGATTGTTGACCAGGTCTCGAAGGTGTCTCGCACCTTGGCGAGTTCGGTCGGGCTCTCGAAGACTAGCTGCGTGATCATCTGCTCGCGTTTGGTTACGTTCGGGGCGTCGAGTTCCCAGAGGTGTACGATGCCGAGATGCACCTGGCCGACCTCGGTCGAGTCGTCGTTGAGCAACGCGACGATGCGATCCGTGTGCCCGGCCCGCACATTGACCTCCTCCGTGACTTCGCGTTCGACGGCCTCGCTGTACGCCTTGCGCAGGTCCCGGTCGAATAGTGGGAGCACCTTTTCGTGATCGAGTTTGTCAATGTGACCGCCGATGCCGATCGAGCGCTTGCCGACGAGGCGAGTCTCCCCGGCTCGCGTCCCCCGCACGTAGCTGAGGCATTTACCATCGCAGATCATCAACACATACGGTATGAGTTGCTTTAGGGACGGATCGTTCTCGACGCGCGATCGAAGCATGAACCTCGGGACACCCTCAACGAAGATCGAGCTGAGGTATGGACCGACGTCAAAGGTGATTCCCTGGAACATCCCCGTTTGTTCGAGGACCTTCCGTTCGATCACGAGCACCTGTTCTTCTTTCGCCATGATTCTCGAGCGTTCCGTGCGTAGTGATTCTCAAGGGCTGACTCTTGATTCCGAGCAGCACGGGCGTCCCGTCGCCCCGCGGGCTTCCGGCAAGTCCGCGTTCGGTTCCGCCCGCGGCTCAGGCCGGTCCTAGGTTAGCCCTTACCGGCGCGTTGCTTTCTTTCGCGCGGGTTTGCGAGAGGACGACATCTTTGCCACCGAGTCCTTTACCCAGCCGCGACCTCGCACCATTGGCGGAAACCCGATCGTCGGAGCGGCGAGCAAGGCCACGTGGAGCAGCTCCTCCTTCGTGCAGCCGGCTTCGAGGGCACGCTTCGCCTGAGAGTGAGTCGCCCCCTCCAGGCCGGCTCCGATTCCGTACGCCAGCTTGACCAGGGCGATGGTGTGGGCGTCGAGGGGTCCCCCTTCGCGCGCCGCCATCCCCATCTGCTCGAGGGCGGCCATGAAGGCTGGAAGGGTCCGGGTGAGCTCTTGATACGCCTTCGGTGGTGGCGATTTCTTCATTGTGCTATCTCCGCAAGGGCCGGGGGCGCCGTCCAATCCGTGCAAGCTCTCCAGCGAGCAGGAGCGTTGCACCGGGGGCGCGTGACGTTAGACGGCCCTGGAATAGACGTCAAGGCTCACGAGGCAACATCGAGGAAGCAGCCCGCGTAACTGCTTCACATCGCACCCTGTCTCTCGCTCGACTGCACCGAGGATCTCGACTCTCGCCCACATACGGAACGGTCGACCGCCGTCAAGACGCGATCAGGCGTTACGCCACGAACTCTGACGTCGTCGTGGGCCCGTGTTTGCTCGCGCACCGTTGACGTAAGTACGAGTCCCTCTACATGACCGTGAAGGCTCTTGGGAGCGCGTCGGGATCGGCCGGGGCGAGGCCTGCGTCTTGATTTGGCCCGGTTTGGCCATATATGCTATATACGAGGCGGAGACGACCGTCTCTGAGGGCATCGGGCCGGGCACGTTCAAGAAGCATGGCTGGCGGAGGGTGCGTGCGGTGAGCATGGACCCGGCTGAGCCGTGCCTGCGAGCATGATGGGGCTCGGGGGCCGTGCGGCTCGACTCGCCCAGGGCAGGAGAACGTTATGTCCGCGACAACCGCTGGATTGACCACAACCAAGGCTTCGTTCA
>CBDUZY010000303.1:0-4429 GCA_965371825.1 uncultured bacterium | reverse complement strand
GCCCAGCAGCCCGTCGAAAAGGGCGGCGTTGTAAACCGCGAGCGGACCGCACTGAACGGCGATCGGCTCGATCGCAGCCTGCTCGAAATGGAGCAGGTGCTCACGAATGAGTTCGCGCTTCATGGCGAAGATGCCGACCTGCGGATCGGGCACTCCCTCCTGCTGGAACACCTGGTAGTCCCAGATGACCTCGTCCATGTCGAAGGGGATCTGCTGGTCGGCCTCGTACCGCACGATGTCCGGAATCCGCTTCGCCGCTACCGGAGGCAATTTCGTGAACCGGGACAGTGTCTGCTGTCCCGGAACGCTAACCACCACCTGGTCCTTGGAGATGTCGTTGTGGGAGAGAAACTTTTCGAGCGCCCCGCCGATCAGCGCGGACCGGTCCGCATCGGGCTGCGTCAGTATCTTCGCGTGCTCGACATACTCGTGGCCGAGGATCTCCACCTTGCCGTCGCCGGCCGGGCGGAGATGGATTGCCTTCAGGGCGCATCGGCCGACGTCGATGCCCCACACTGACTGCACACTTGCCATCAACCCATCCTCCGTGGATCACGCGCGCGCTTGTGACCCGCCGGGCGGCGGAGTGCCCGGCGGCGGCCGGTCTTTCCTGTTCTGTTGTGCCCGGTTAGAGTCCTTCTGCATGGCTGGGAAGTATCTGCTCAGTACCCTCGGGTGTAAAGTCAACCAGTACGAGTCGCAACAAATACGCGAACTCGTCGAGTCGTTCGGGTTGCGCCCGGTCGATTCGAATGAGCACCCCGAGATCGCGATAGTCAACACCTGCGCCGTTACCAATACCGCCATGCGAAAGACACGCCAAGCGATCCGGCGATCCTCGCGTGGCGGGGACACACCCGTGATCGTTGTCGGGTGCGGCGCCTCAGCCGACGCCGACCGCCTAAGCCGACTCGACGGCGTTACGGCGGTTCTCAGCCACCACGACGACATCCCTGCCGAGCTGCGCAGGCTGCTCAAAAACCGGTTTGACCGTCCTTCGGCCGAGGCAGACGCCCAGAGGCATTCGGTTGCCGAAGAGGCCGACGAACCTCGAAAGTCCGAGGGGAATGAGGTATCTATGAAGCCGGCTGAATCCAAACTCGCTCATCGAGCGAAAACGCCGCGACTTCCCAGTTCGCCGCCGCAGATTATTCCACCAGACCCCAAGGATGTCAAGGCGACGGGTGCGCTGCTCGACATCATTGAGCGGTTCGCCGACCATCAGCGGGCCTATCTGAAAGTCCAGGACGGTTGCGACGCGTTCTGCACTTTCTGCACAATCCCCAACCTGCGCCCCAACCTCAGATCAAAGCCGGTTGAAACGGCCGTTCGCGAGGCTCGGGGTCTGGTACGTGCCGGGCACAAGGAGATCGTCATCACCGGGGTTTTCCTCGGTGCCTTCGGTCGCCCCACGGCTATCCGCCGCCGTTTTGAGCCCGGTCCGTCTCCTCTTTCGGTCCTGGTCAAGGCTCTTGCCTGTATCGAAGGGCTCGAACGCCTCAGGCTGTCCAGCCTGGAACCGGGAGACCTCGATGATTCGCTGCTCGAGGTGCTCGCCGGGCATCAAAGCTGCGTGCCGCACCTCCATCTACCCCTGCAATCGGGCAGCGACCGGATTCTGCGAAAGATGAACCGTCAGTATGATCGGGGCGTGTACCTGGCTATGATCGAGCAGCTGCGCGCCAGGCTCGATCGTCCCGCGGTCACAACTGACATAATGGTTGGTTTCCCCGGCGAAACCGACCGAGACTTCGAGGCGACTCTAGACGTCGCCCGCGCCGCAGGGTTCCTGAGGATCCACGCGTTTCCTTTCAGCCCGAGACCGGGCACGGCGGCGGCTCGCCGACACGTGGATTTCGTGGAATCCGAGTTGGTCCGGGAGCGCGTGCACCGCCTCGCAGACGTTGGACAGGAGTGCTCACTGGAATTTCGGCGCAGTTTCCTCGGTTGCACCGAACGAGTGATCGTCGAGGGCCGTCTCGATTCCGGAGCCGCTTCCCGCAACGGGAATCCAACGCTCAGCGGCCGCACCGATCGCTACTTCGAGGTCTGCTTCGAGGGCGACGGTACGGTGCGCCCGGGTGATTTGGTGTTCGTGCGGATCGACCGGGTTACGCAGACCGGGACTTACGGCACCCTTCTCGCCACCGGTTCCGGTCGCCACCGTCCGCAACCGACACCGCCCGGCGTGGCGGCGGCGTTCGTCAAGGTGGCGTTGCCCGCGCCTTCTCAACCTGCCGAACCAGCTCTGCCAGCGAGTCCGCCTGCATCTTGCCCATGACGTGAGCCCGGTGTGCCTCTACGGTCTTTGAGCTGATTCCCAGATCCAAAGCGATCCGTTTGTTCGGGTGCCCCAGGACGACCGCGTCCATTACCTCCCTTTCCCGCCGGGTCAATCGAGCGATTCGCGCCTCTATCTCGGCTTTCTGTTTCAATTCGAGGCGGGTGCGGCTGTCCAGGTCGATCGCCTGCCGGATGCGGTCGAGGAGAGCCTCGTTGTCGAAGGGTTTCTCGATAAAGTCGAACGCTCCGCTCCTCATGGCACGGACGGCGATCGCGACGTCACCGTGGCCGGTTATCATGATTACCGGGAGTCGGCTTCCGGTTGCGGACAACTGCTCTTGCAGATCGAGGCCGCTATGATTCTGCAGTCGCACGTCGAGGAGGAGACATCCGGGTTGCTGCGGGTCGAACTTGTCGAGAAAACCTTTGGCCGTTTCATAGACCGACACACGGAACCCGGCCGTCTCGAGCAGCAGGGCGAGAGAGTCCCGCACGGACTCATCGTCATCGACTACATAAACCAGTGCGTCAGCATTCATGGTCTTCTCCCGCATGGACTGGGAAGTGTGAAGCGCGCAGTCAGGTCCCGGTCGCGCGAAGCAACCGCGCCCTGGTCATAGCCAAGAACCGAAGTGCGACCCATGAGTTTCCGTTGCTTGGGTGGAGCCTAGCCCATCTTCTCCACCGCAAAGTAGATCAGAACCGATTCTGTCTGTTGGGTTTGAATACTACGACGGGCAGTGTAGGCATGTCAATGGAAATGACCCAGGCGCTCATAATCGCCAGCCCGTCGGGGATCGGAAATCCACGCGCCGAACTCCGTACCGGCCGCTCGTGCGGTCCGAAGGGCGATTGCGCGCCCTTCACCGGCCAGAAGAAGGAACTCGGGGTAGTAGGTCCGACGGAGGCGCGCTCCCTGATCGGGACAGCTCACGCTCCACGGGGCTTTCTCGTCGGCATCGTCGCGACGGACTGCCCTCAGTCGATCAAGTGCTCTTTGATCTTGCGAAGTGCCTCGCACTCGATCTGCCGGACTCGTTCGCGTGTGAGGTGGATTTCGGCGCCGATCTCCTTGAGCGTCTTGGGCTCCTCTCCGTCCAGCCCGTACCGCAATCGGAGAATCTTCGATTCGCGATCATCGAGGGCGTCCAGCAGAGCGACGATCCGCGTTGTCTCGGCCTCATTGAGAAGGGCCTCTTCCGGCGGAGGAGTTCTCCGATCGGCGATCGCCTCCGTGAGGCCGTGTCCGTCCGCGTTCTCGGTGTCGTGGGCGGGAGTTGAGACCGCCTTGACCGCGCTGCGGATGTGGTCGACCTTGCTGACCGTCATCTCGAGCCTGTCTGCCAGCTCCTGTGTGGTGGGGGCATGGCTCTCCGTCTCGATGAACTGCTCGCGGGCCTCGCGAAAACGCGAGATCATCTCCACCATGTAGGCGGGAATGTGGATCGGCTTGTCGCTGTTGATCAGGCTGCGTTTGATGGATTGTTTGATCCACCAGGAGGCGTACGTGCTGAAACGGGTGTTTTGGTCCGGGTCGAAGCCCTCGACGGCGCGGATCAGGCCCAAGTTACCCTCGTTGATCAGGTCGTTCAGGGAGACGCCTCTCTTGGCGTACTTCTTGGCGATGTTGACGACCAGGCGGAGGTTGGACTTGACCATGGTCTCCCGGGCGGCGGCGGCTTCGGCTTCGGCGTGCTCGCGCTCCTTCAAGGTAGCGTCGCCCCGGGAGAACAACTCCGCAACACGCTGCCCGTTACGGACCGTCGTGGCAAGGGACTTCTCTTCGTCCGCCGTGAGAAGGGGAGCGTGGTTGATTTGCCGAAGGTAGACTTGCAGTCCGGTGTCAACAGCGATAGCACGAACCTCCACCCAAGTCATCCGTGTGCCTCAGGCACACTTCGGAACAGTTCACGCTACTTGCCCTGCGAACCCACCGCCAATCGGCGACGCGTCCGCCAGGCCAAGCCCTCGGGTCACGGATTAGTATACCACCCCGGGGAAGGTCCCCCTGTTCAGCGAACCGCCCGGGCACCGAATGCGAACCACGCGGGCCCCTAGTTCTTCTCCTCGGCAGAGTCCGAGTCGGACGGTTCCGAGTCGGATGGTTCCGAGGCGGACGGTTCCGAGTCGGCCTGTTCCGAGTCGG
>CBDUZY010000302.1:0-4434 GCA_965371825.1 uncultured bacterium | reverse complement strand
CCGTCGGACTGCCCCATGCCGTCAACCCCGACCGTTCTCTCGCCGCAACCGCCGAGGCGCGACGCTGGTCGGTCCATCGCTGGACCGTTCCGGCGTGTGACGACCGGCGCTGAACCGCAGAACCATTGACACATCGAAGCGTCGAAATGCAGACATGTTCTAACGCCCGAGGGTCACAACGAGTGTATCCTCCGCGGCGGCAATTGGATTACATCGTGGGTTGACAGGACTTTCATGGAAGGATGTTACGTAAGACTCTTGAGTCCCGGATACTCCCCGGCATAGCACCACTTGGGTGCAAACGCACCATTCCGGAAGAGGAAGTCGCGCCTCCAAGGCACGGAGGGTCATTCAGGACGCGGCCGGGGTAGTGTGAACCGGTCGCGAATGGTGGAGTACTCGTCGCCGCCGAGTCGTCCGATAAGGTCGATCCGCTCGATGTCGACCGTTTCGTCGGGGAGCAGGACTTCATCGTCTATGTGAAAACACACGATCTCACCGAAGCATACATTTGTCGAACCGGGACCTTCGCCGATCGGCACGACCTTAAGCAACTTACACTCCATGTGGACGGACGACTCAGCCACCCGAGGCGGTCGCACCAGGCGGCTCGGGAGAGGTGTCAGCCCCGCGATTTCAAACTCGTCGACGTCGGCAGCGAAATCCCCGGAGGCAAGGTTCATCTGCTCACGGATGTTATGCGGAACGACGTTCACCACGAACTCACCCACGGCCCGGATGTTCGCGAGGGTGTCCTTGTCGCTGCCGTCCCGCTTGGTCGCGGGGGCGAACATGATCGCCGGCGGAGAGGCCCCGACCGCGTTGAAGAAGGAAAAGGGCGCCAGGTTCAAGACGCCGCCTGTGGAGATGGTGGAGACGAACGCGATCGGCCGGGGAACGACACAGGACGCCAGTGTCAGGTAATTGTCACGCCTGGCGCGCTCGCCGGTCACCAAAGTCGTGAATCGACGGTTCGGTTTCACTTCGGCCAATCCTTCGGCGTCACTTGGACTTGTTCTGCAGACTCTTGCATTTCCGGTAGAACTCGAGGACGGTCTGGGAGGCTTTCTTCTCGTCTTCGCCGTCCGCCCGGGCGACAGCCTCCTGCTGCAAAGCGATCGCCCTATCCAGCGCCCCGATCTCGTAGAGGGCTCGTGCGTAGACCTCGATCGCGGCGCGTCCGTGCCGGCCCGAAGCCTCATACGCCGCACTTGCCGCCTCCAGGGCGAGGTCGGGCACCCGTAGCGTGAAGTCGTCAATGCGGCAAAGAGACAAGGCCAGCATCTGCATAGCCTCGGTGTTCCCACCCTGAGCGGCCATGTGCAGCGTCACCCACCTTCGGAACTTGTGGCTCATTGACGGCTCGGACACGTAGATCCCCGTGAGCAACTGGACGGACATCTCGTTCGCCGGGTCGAGCTCGACCACGTCGACCAGCCCGTCCCACACCTTGTCCATTTGCCCCATCTGGAACGCTAAATCGATTGTTTGGAATCGCTTGTCGAGTTCCTGCTCGAGCTGCGCGGCAGCAACGGCCGCCTTCACGTCGTACCGCCCGGCGATCACCTCGGTTACCACTTGCTCGAGCGACGGATCGAGCGGGCTTCCCTGCCAAACGACGCGCCCATCCTTACCCACCAAGTATGCCTGGGGAATCGCGATCGCCTCGCTCGTGTCGAGGTAGGCCTCCGTCGTCTTGCCGCGATCGTCGATCGCGACCGTATAGTCCATATTCCTGCCCTGTCGCTTGACGAACTGCCTGATCTCGGTGGGTGAGTTTCGGTACGGATCCGGATCGGTTACGCCGACGATCACCAGGTCGTCCTTGAACTTCCTCTGATACTCGGTCAGCAACGGCACACTGGCTTTGCAGGGCGGGCACCACACCGCCCAGAATTCCACGAGGTGAAACTTCTTGCGGGCCGCCTTGGCGAGATCGATCGGGTCGCCCCGGACCCAGTCCTTGATCTTCAACGGCGGGGCGGGATCACCTACCTTCACCTCCGCCACGGCCCCCGGAACCGCAAGGATTAGGGCGGCAAGCCCGGCTAGGTACAACGCTGGTGACTTCATCAAGACAACACTCCTCGAAGCTCTTTCCGTGGGTCCCACACACGACAGAATCGGCAGACCTGGTCGGCTCGTGCATATTGTAGTGCGAACCACCGCTCCCGAACAGTCAGTTCTTGTCGGTTCCGACCGACCGCCGCGCGGCGCCAGGGAAAGCCCGGGGTGCTACACGGGTGTTGCGGCCTGTCTGCCCGATAGCTTGCGAAGCCGGGCGCAAGCGTCCTCCAAGTCGGCCATCTGCTTGGCGTAGCAGAACCGAAGCTGATTGGCGCCGTCCGCCGGCGTTTTGAAGAAGGCCGGTCCAGGAACCGTGGCGACGCCCACCCGCTCGAGGATATCCTCCGTGGCAGCCTTGGCGTTTGGCCAGCGACCCTTCTCGAACTCCGCGAGCATGTAGTAGCTCCCATCCGGTACGTACGGGGCAAAGCCGATCTGCCTGAGCGTATCGGCGAGCAACTCACGTTTGGCCAGATACTCGGCCCGCATCTTCTCGTAGTACGACTCCGGCAAGCCCATACCGGCCACGATCCCGTACTGAAGCGGTGAGGGGGCGCAGATATAAAGAAGGTCGCTAACGACCGACAGGCGATCGATCACCTCGGCGGGGCCGACGGTGTAGCCGATGCGCCAACCCGTAACCGCGTAGGTCTTCGACGCCCCGCTCATCGTCAGCGTCCGGTCTCTCACTTCGGGAAACCGTCCGATGCTGATGTGCGGCTTGCCATACGTGATGTACTCGTAGATCTCATCGGTTGCAATCCACACGTCGTGCTTTCGAGCGAGCGACCCAACGTGGCGCAGCTCGGCCTCCGTAAAGACCTTGCCGGTCGGATTCCCCGGTGTGCATATCAGGATCATCCGCGTGCGCTCGTTGAACGCAGCCTCGAACTCGCCGACGTCGTACGACCAATCCGGCGCGTGCATGTCGACGAACTTCACGCCAACTCCGAAGAGGTTTAGCAGATTCACGTGATAGCTGTAGAACGGCGAGAAGACGATGCACTCGTCCCCGGCGTTCAACGTGGACAGCGCCACGCACGCGAACGCCCCGGCTGATCCGACGTTCACCGAGATCTCCGTCTCCGGGTCGCACTCGATCCCGTTGAACTCCCGCATCTTCTTGGCAATGGCCGCCCGCAGCTCGGCGATCCCGCGCAGGTTCGTGTAGGTGGCGTGATCCTCGTCGATCGCGGACTTGGCCGCCTGCTTGACAACATCGGGGGCGGGCTGATCGCACACCCCTTGAGAGAGGTTCACACCGCCCTTGGCGGCGCAGATAGCCGAGTAGAGGCGGATATCGGATTGCGAAATCGACTGTACGCGGTCGGCAAGAGGCCTTTTCATCGAACGCTGACCCTCCAGTTGGAACGTGCCGGCGACGCGACGGTTCTCAGACCGCGACGTCCCGACCTGTGAGCCCAGTATAGGCACGCCGACCCGCCCTCACAAACGGCCACCGCCTCCCCCCGAAAGCGAACCTCCTCACGATCCCGGCTCCACCGTGCCGATTGTAACACTGGCGAAACAGTTGAACCGCAGTCGGTACCGGCCGTACAATACGCGGGCTCCGACGCCGAATACTCGGCGGACGGGTGGAGACTGTGTGGAGCGCTCGCGGTCATGATCTTTAGTTTTCACCACCTGCTCTGGATTAGCCCGGCGATACTTCTGTCGATGTGGGCCCAGATGAAAGTCAAGAGCGCCTACGCCCGCGCCGGGCAGTACCGCGCCAGCAGCGGCCTCAGCGGCGCCGAGACCGCCCAACGAATTCTAAACGCACACGGAATCAGCAGCGTCGCCATCGAGCCGGTCAAGTCGTTCCTAGGCGACCACTACGACCCGAAGCACAAGGTGCTCCGGCTGAGCCCGGACGTGTATCACGGGCGATCGCTGGCCTCATTGGGCATCGCCGCCCACGAAGTCGGCCACGCGATCCAGGACGCAACCGCTTACGGCCCGCTGGCGATCCGCAACGGCCTGGTGCCCATGGCCTCGATCGGCAGCAACATGGCCATGTTCCTGATCATCGGCGGTCTGCTTCTCAGCTACATGATCCCAGCGTTCAGTATCCTCGCCATCGTCGGCCTCGGTCTGTTCGCCGTGGTCGTGATGTTTCAGCTCGTGAACTTACCCGTCGAGTACAACGCCTCCAGAAGGGCCCGCGAGATCCTGCTCAGCAACGGCATGGTCACTGCCGAGGAGGACAAGGTGGTCGGCAAGGTTCTCTCAGCCGCAGCCATGACCTACGTCGCCGCGACGCTCACCGCCGTTCTTACCCTGCTGTACTACGTTTCCATCATCTACGGCCGCAGGAGTTAGGCACACGCGAACCGCCCCTTTCGCACCCCAAGTCAGCCTCCGGCC
>CBDUZY010000301.1:0-4444 GCA_965371825.1 uncultured bacterium | reverse complement strand
GCAGTACGAGCTTTCTAGGCAATGGGTGTTACCTGCTGGTCGCGATCTTCGTTTACTTCAGCGGTCGGGCATTTATGCTACGATCGTCCCATCTGGAAACCCGGGAAACGCCCACTCGCTACCTGCGACAGGCCTTCGTCGTGAGTGTCCTGGGCTTTTGCGTGGCGTCGACCATTATCTGGTGCGGCAGGCGGATACCCCTCGACCAGGCCTACGCCTTAGCGGGCGCCGCCGAATCAGAGCTGCCGGCGTATCCGAACGTCGTCCTGATCGTCATGGACACCGCCCGGGCGGATCACCTATCGACCTACGGCTATCATCGCGAAACGACTCCACACTTGACGAGATTCGCGGAAGATGCAGTTTTGTACTCGCACGCCGTATCGACAGCCTCCTGGACTCTTCCCTCTCACGCTTCTCTCTTTACCGGCTTGATGCCCACCGAGCACGGCGCTCATTATCACACGAAAGTATCCGCGGATGGAAAGTTTCTCCGTCCTCTGGATGACGGGCACACAACGCTAGCCGAAGTGCTGCTCGCCAACGGATACCGCACCGGGGCGTTCATCGCGAACATGGTCCCGCTCAAGCGTGAACTCGGCATGCACCAAGGGTTTTTGCACTACGACGACCTACCCAGAGTCGGACTGGACACCGCCCGGCCCCAAACGATCTCGCCTGCGGCGTGGATGACGACCTTCTATCAAGGTTTCACCGGTCACGACCGCGTGCGTCTAGGGTATGAATTCAGAGATTCGACCGAGATCAACGAGGCGGTGCTCTCGTGGGTAGGCGTCGGTGTGTCCGGTCCGTTCTTCGCGTTCGTCAACTACGTCGATCCTCACGCGCCCTACCGTGCGCACCCGGAGTACGACGTCAGGCTCGACAAGGTGCCCGTCTGTGCCGGCAGCATGGCCACGGTAGCCGAAGACGCGGCGGGCAATATGCCGAGCGGCTCCACCCCGCCCGGGATTTGCGGTGAAATGGCGAACTATGACGCGGAGCTGGCCTACCTCGACGAACGCATCGATGCCTTGTTCGGTGAGCTGAAGGCTCGGAACCTGTACGACGACTCTCTGATCATCGTCACATCGGATCACGGGGAGGCGTTCTTCGAGCACGGAGCGAAAGGGCATTTCAACTCGTTGTACGAGGAGGAAGTTCACATTCCGTTGATGATCCGATACCCGGGCGGAAGTATCCGCGGCGTGGAGCCGACCGTGACATCGCTGAGAACCGTGTTCTCCAAGGTTCTGACTTACCTCGAGTTGCCCGAACCCGAGGGGACGTTGCGGTCGGCGCCGGCGGACCAGCCGTCCGTCATGGCCGAACTCTACCTGCCCGACCTCGACCTCGGCGGAGCTCACCAGGTGACCATGCAAGCCCTTTACTACCAGGACGGCCTCAAGGCGATCAGAACGGTGCCGCCGGAGGTGCGCAGACATGGGCAGGAGCGTCACGAGCTGTACGATCTGGTTCGTGACCCCGGCGAGTTGAGCGACCTGTCCGGCGCCTATCCGGCGCTTACGTGCCAGATAAGCGTATTTCTCATGAACTGGATCAGGGAAGCGAAAGCACGCGCACCCGAAACGGGCGACGGATACGTCATGACCGCCGAGCTGCGTGAACAACTCCGATCGCTGGGCTACCTGGACTGAGCCCCCGCCGCCCGGTCTCTGTCCCTTTGTCCCTGGCGGCCCCGTCGGGCGTAAACAGGCGTGATTCCAGCGAGGTCCCTACGACCCTCAGCACGCCCCGCGAAGGAACGTCCCGGCTGTCCGAAACAGGATGATGATGTCGAGTTCGAAGGACATGTGCTTCAGGTAGTACAGGTCGAACTGGAGTTTCCGCTTGGCATCCTCGATGGATGATCCGTAGCGGAAGCTGATCTGGGCCCAACCGGTTACCCCCGGTTTGACGAGATGTCGCTCGCCGTAGAACGGCAGCTTCTCGCGGAGTTGGTCGACGATGTCCGGTCGTTCGGGCCTGGGGCCCACGATCGACATCTGACCGACCAACACGTTGTACAGTTGCGGCAACTCGTCCAGCCTGGCGCGGCGGAGAAAACGCCCAACGGGTGTAACGCGCGGATCGTTCGGCGAAGCCCAGATGCTCTTTCCGTTCTCGGCGTCCGTGCGCATCGTACGGAACTTGAACAGCTTGAAGATCTTCCCGTTCTGTCCAACCCTATCTTGGGCGTAGAATACGGGCCCGCCGTCGCAGAGCTTGATCGCGAGGGCAATCAGAGGCCAGAACGGGACCGACAGGCAGATCCCGATCGAGGCTGTCGTCAGGTCGACGATTCGCTTGAGTGTCGCCTGCTCGTCACAATGGACTTTCAGATCGGCGAAGAGGAACCAGGACGGGGTTATTTCGTCAACGAGGATCTGCCCCGTGGCCTTCTCATAGAAGATCGCCTCATTGGTCACTCGACAGCCGGCCTGAAGCCCGGGCACGATCCAGTCCATGACGCATGGATCTTGCTCGGCGCCTGCCCCGACGACGATGTCACTGACGCCGCATCGTCCCAGACTCGATAGCTGATCGGAGATCGGTCCGATAAAGAAGGGGTTGTCGGCCGGGGGAGCGCCCTGCCCTTCCGAGGCAAGCCTGCCTCCGTCGATGGATGCGTCCGTGGCGTCATCGCTCGGCGTTGCATACCCAACCAGGTGGTACTCGTGAAGAAATCCTTCGGACTGTGCCCGCGTGAATGACTCGAAAAGGCTTCGCGATCCGACGATCAACAGCTCCCGGTGCACCTTATGAATCGCCCACCACGCGATCAGCCGTATCCCGGTGCCGCTGACGAGGAAGAGGGACATCGCAAGCCCCGAGGCGCGGCGGCTCACGGTGGCGTACATGATCACATATATGACGGCGTAGGCGATTACGGTCGCGGTCGTTACCGTCAGGAGCATCCGCGTCAGGATGCGGGACCTGCTCATCAGCGTCTCACGCTCGTAAAGCCCGAAAACCAGGCTCGAGATGATCGCCGCGAAGGCGAAAATAGACGCCGCCTGCCACAAGGCTACGTGTGGTGGGTCCAGGCCGCGGATCGGTGGGAAAACGGCAAACGCCGTCAACACCGCGATCGAGAGTAGTCCGACGTCCATCAACAGCCAGGTCGAGATCGGCAAACCGGTCACGGCTCGGTTCAGCGTTCGGACCAGGCGCTCCCATAGCGTGCCCCACGCGAGGCGTGGAACCTTACGAGTGCCCACGACAGGAGCGAGTGGCGGCGCGGTGACGATTGGACCGGTCGCGCCGGCTGCAACGGAAGCACACATACGGAACTGGTCTCCGATAATACGTAGAGTCCATCGGACAGCTGGAGAGCCCGTCTGAGTTATCGGTATGCGTCGCGCCCAGTTCGCCCCGCGAGGTCTGGCCCGATAACCGTAATGCCCCGCCGGAGCCCGAGTCGGCACTTTTTTTGGACCAGTGTGGTCAGCGCGGACCCGATATTCGTGACGACGGACAAGTTGTCGTTCACGCGGCTTGAGACGCCCCGTCTTCGAGCCGCCAAGTGGGGAGTGCTACATTCGATATGCGGACTTCTTGCGTTGCACGATACGATATCGCCTCGGGCGCGGTCGCGCTCTGTCTCGTTCTGGCGCCGCAAGGCTGCTCGCAGAAGCGGGATGTGGAATGGACGGCGAAGCCGTGGGTCGAATGGGTGCACATTACGGAACATCCGGTCGCCCCGCTGTACAACGAATACCGCGTCGAAGTACTTCAGCCGACCACCGGACTTTTCCCCGCGGACCTCGCGGTGACCCGCGTTTCCCTGGAGCCCCTTGAGAAGTACCCGCAGATCGTCGAGCCGCGTCTCTCCGCCGATCCGCGCAACGAGTTCCTTCGATGGAACTCCGCGTTCGACGACCAGATGGCGGTCAGCGAGGTGTTCCCCATCGACCAGCGAGACCTGGGCGGCGGCGAGGCGGAACCGTCACAGATCGTATCCGCGTTCCGTGCTCTACATGCCAGGCTCGGATTCATCTACGCGGTCAACGAACTTGGCGAGAACGAGACGGCGATGTTCGGTGCCCTCTATGACACCGCTGCCGACCGAGTCCTGGCCACGGTCCACGCGCGGGCGATCTCGCTCAAGATACCTGACGAGGAGGAGGAGAAGGACGATCCTTACCATCTCTGGAAGACCGACTCCCGGGCCTTGGTCCGGGCGAAGTTTTCGGGCTTGGTCCACTCGTGCATACGCGAACTTATCCTGAACGACCAGCCGGCGCAGCTCGAGTCAACGAAGGGATGGACGCCCGCCGGGCCGACCCGTCCGGTCGAGTGGCCGCCGAGACACCGCCCGCGGTCTCGGGGGAAATGACGCGCGGCATCTCGCACACACCGTCGAGCCGGCGGGAGACTCGCGGGGCCTGGCCGATGACTCCGAATCGCACGACACCCACCACGGCTGTCTTCCTCCTGCGGT
>CBDUZY010000300.1:0-4446 GCA_965371825.1 uncultured bacterium | reverse complement strand
ATCCCCCGCTGTCAGCGAAACAGATGGGCCGACTTGTTGGGTCCGCGTGACTCGCCCAACGACGCGGCAGACGCTGTTTACGAACGCAGGCCGGTTAGGATATATGTCAAGAAGGTGCAGCCGGTAGTCGTCGATAGCTGCCGCCGCCTGCAGGCCGGTGGAGATTAGCTCTACACCAGCTCATGCTCCGCGAAGGTAGCACAATCGTGAAGATGCGCTGGAGAGGGAAGCTCACCTCGGTTCAGCCACGGATCCGGCTCACTCGGTCGTTCGGCGAGCGCAGCCATTCCTATATTGGCTATGTACTGCGCGTTGACGGCACGGTCGGGGATGACGCGCGGGAGTTCCTTGTCGGAATCGGCAAGGGCGCTCAGGCCAAGCATGAGTTCCGGGCCGGTGACTCGGTGGAGGGCGAATGCTTGCCGGCACCAGATCCGCGGGTTGAACCCGCAGAGTACTACAAGGCTCGCAAGCTCAAGATCCTGCAACGATCCAACCTGGAGACAATCGAGCCACCACCCTGGCTTGACGTCCCCAAGGGCTTGGAGATCTACCGCCAGCGTGGTCACCGAAGGCTCGACGCGCGCACATACGCAAACAAGTGTCCAACTTGCGTGTGGGGCTGTCGCATGGCAGTCGAGATGATCATCGATCAGTGGAATCCTCAGCAGCGCCGCTACCGCCCAGAGACGTTCTGCTATGGTCCCAAGTCATGCGCCGTCTACAAGGCCGGCCCGACACGGAAGGGCCCGGGGAGGAAAGGCATGTCCTACACCGAAGAAGACTGGGTGGACGAGGACGCGACTTCACATCGGCACCCCGATGAATGAGGTAGTAGCTTCCGGCGCATGGAACAGGTCACGCAGTGAGGTTGCCCAGTTGGTGGCAGCCGCCCAAACGACCACGATCCGGAGTCACCCGGACCTCACACCCTTGATCCGCCCTCCGCGCAGTACTTTCCCCGCTTCAGCAACAGGCAATCGCACACCGGACATCGCTGGCCCAACACAGCCCTTTGGTGTGTGTGGCAGCCACATGGGCGAGCGTGGCGCTGTCGATCGACAGGTGGCCGTGCCGTCCTAGGAAACCCAGCAGATAGTTCGCACTCGACGGGCCGATCCCGTTGATGCCGCGGAGCTTCGCAACGATCTCCTCGCTGGGGACGGCTGGATCGGCGGTCTTGAGCGCCCCAGAGGGGTTCACGGCGTTTGGGTGCGATTGCCCCGCAAATCGCAGCGAGCAGGGCGACTTTTGCTGGAATCGGTTAGCTCGTCCAGGTACGATGGTGGGTCGAGGCGTGAAAACAGGGAAATGAGGTAAGGAGGACCGGTCATGAACACCATTCGGATTCCGCGATGCCCTCGAGGGGCCGCGATGGTGCTTGCGGGCTTCGTGTTGTTCCTGAGCGCACCCGCGCTCGCTACGAGCGGGATCGCGATCGTGGAGGATCCCGTTCAAATCACACCCGACAAGCCGCCCTGCAACGCCGAGCGGATCACAACGTTCCGCATGAAGATCCGCAACACGAACGACGTGTGCAACGAGTTCGTCAAGATCAGAGAGGCGACGCTGCTCGATATGAAAACGAGTATGTCGCCTCTGGGGAGCCTCGATTTCCTTGGGTTCAAGACCTCGCAGAACGGACCGCTCGTTCCGAGCATCGATCTCGACGACATGGAGGATGAAACCACTTTTACGTTCTACTTCGATGTGAAGACAGCTCCGGTCACAATCGGCCCGGCAGTGTGCGATTTTGAGTTCGCGGAGTTCGGGATTCGAGTTTGTGACCATGACGGAGGCTGCGATTGGGGATCTTCTTCAGATCCACCCTGTCCGATCGGTGAGTCGCCGACGCCGCTAATCCGGAAAATCCGGCTCGAGGCCGACGACTCGTTCTGTCCGCCGCCGGATACCGGTACGGGCACGATTCGGGGGATAGTGGAGAACGGCCAGGGCGCGCCGATCGCCGGGGCGCGGGTGACGGCGATCCGCGTCCTCGACGGCATGCTGAGCTGCGCGGGAAATCCGGAGCACGTGCTGAAGACGACCGAGACGAAGAAGCTGCCGTGGGACGAACGGGGCGAGTACGAGATCACGGGGCTGCTGTATCCCCCGGGGGACTACGAGGTGACGGCGCGCGACGCCGGGCGTTGCCAGAGCGTGACGGTGACGCTCCCGCCGAGCGGCGAGCTGGTGCAGGACTTCGTGTTGACGTTGGGTTGCCCGTAACGGCGGCATGCTCATGCTTGCCGTAAAAGGAGAGGATGTGATGTCAAAGAAGAGAGCCACACGGAATGCGTTTCTCCCGGGTGCTTGGATCGCGACGTTGGCGGGAGTCTGCACCACGGTCGCATCAGCCCAACCGATCTACGTTGCGGAGTCGAGGGACGCGGATGTGCTGGGAGCGATCTGGCGCCTCGAGGACCTGGACGGGGACAACCGGGCGTCCGACGACGAAGAGAAGATTCTCTTTCGGAATTGGGAGGGCGTAGGAACGCTGACCGGGGATTTCCGCGACATCGCGGCGAGCCGAACCGGAGCCGTGTACGCGTTGGAGAACGGATCGGCGCGGGTGCTGAAGTTTCAGGATCTGAACGCGGACAAGGACGCACAAGACGCGCTAGAAGTCGTCAGCTACCGCGACCCGTCTTCGGGGGGGTTCGCTCTGCAGATTCCGCTCAGTCTTGCCGTTACGCAATGGTTTGACACGGCGAGTGCAACGCTCCACGACGTGGTGTTCGTATACGACGCCGGGTTGCAGGCCGTCGTGCGCCTGGAGGACCTCGACAACGACGGCGACGCTCGCGACGCCGCGGAAATCTGTCTCTTTCACCAAAGTACGCCGGACAGTCCGCTGTCGGCGCTTCAGTTGGCGACGGGGGAGACCGGACGGCTGCTAGCTGGCAACACGACCCTGCAGCAGATCGCCCGCGTGGTGGATCTTACCGGAGACTGCCACGGCACGGGCGGGCGCCCGGAGATGGCCTGCAATCCGATGGCGATCATCGAGTACCAGCTGTTTCGCCACAACGGCGGTGCGGGTGAGGACCTTTTCGCACCCTACGGGATCGCCGTGACGGACGACGACGTGGTCTTCGTCAGCGACCCGGGCGCGGGATCGCGAATCCTCCGATACGAGGACCATGATCTAGACTACAACGCCCTCGACGCCGGCGAGACAATCGTCTTCAGCACCGGGGTCTGCACGGACTTCGATCTGCTGGCGTTGGGACCGCTAGCGGTCGACGCTCGCGGCGCGGTGTACGGCGCGGACGTGAAGCTGTCGCAGGTTATGATCTACCGGGATCTCGACGGTGATGACCGTGCAGAGAATCCGGGCGAATGCGGCATCTTCGCCGACGGGTTCCATGCCATATCGGGTATGGCTTCCGTTCTCCCGGAGCGTTCGCCCGTGCAGATCGCCTTCATCGACGGCGTCGTTCCGTTGGGTAAGGGGCACGACCTGTTGCTTCCCGACGGTGCCACGGAGTCGTTTACCATCTTGCTGGAGAACCCGGCGGACGGCACGGCCGTACCCGGCATGAAGGTGTTCTGCGACAGCCCGACGGGCTGTCTGGATTGCTGGCCTCGCGCGGGCCGCACGGACACCAGTGGGAGTCTGACGTTCAATGTTACGCGCATCGGGCCGCCACATGATGAGACGCTCTTCCTCAGCGCTTTGGGCGATCACGAGATCATCAACGTTCCAGCAGACGCGCCGGACCCGGACAACGACGGCGACGGCGACGGCGTGCCCGACTCGCAGGACAACTGTCCAGACGATCCGAACCCCGGTCAGGAGGACGCCGATAATGACGGCATCGGCGATGCATGCGATCCGGACATCGACAACGATGGAGTTGAGAACGAGTTAGATGTCTGTGACTTTACCAACACTCGAGCAGCCGTAGATCCCGAAGGAAGATCTCTCGGTGACATCGATGAGGATTGCGATACGGACCTCGATGACTTCGGGCTGTTCCAACGCGGGTTTACTGGGGCAACGCGAGAAGTACCTTGACCATAGAGTCCTACTCTTGAGCCTGAATCCGCTGACCGACAACTCTCTACTCAGCTGATCAGGCATTGAAGGTCTAGTGACGGCTTCCGACAGTTCGCCGATGCTATCGGAGACGACGAACCGCCACTGGCTGGCCAGAATCCGTGATTTGAGTTGGTGACGAGTTGCCCTCCGGAGCCGAAGGTTTCAGGTTCGAATCCTGACGGGGAAGTTCTTCCTTATCTTCGCCGAAATCCAACCTCGTGCGTGCAAGGACGGCGGTTCTCGTCGACCTGTTCATTTCTGATTGACCGTGATCCAGAATCGGCTGGCCCTTGCGTCCAGCGGACGCCGCCGAGTGGGCGATCAGGAGTACTCTGCGCAACGTCGCCACGGATTTGCGAGCTTCACGTCAAAGATCGTGAACTCTTCACTTTGCGATTCCG
>CBDUZY010000299.1:0-4447 GCA_965371825.1 uncultured bacterium | reverse complement strand
TGAGGAGGTCGGCCTCCACGGCAGCGAACACTTCGTCGAAGATCCGACCGTGCCGTCCGAGTCGATCGTGGCCATGATCAATCTGGACATGATCGGGCGCCTCAACCACGACGAGCTCGAGAACATGCTCGGAATCATGGGACTCGCCACGGGCAGCACGTTCAAGGAGATTGTCGACCGCCATGCCGAGGACATGGGGATCGAATACGTTCCGGAAGACACGGCGAAGGGCCCTAGCGATCAGAACTCGTTCGACGCGGTCGGCATCCCCAGTCTCTTCTTCCACACCGGCATTCACTTTGATCTTCACCAACCGACCGATGACGTGGAGAAGATCAATGCCGAGGGCGGTGCCGAGGTCTGTTCACTCATCTATCGCATCGCTCTCGACCTGGTCAACGACGAGGAGGCCCCGGCCTTCGCCGAGATAACCGGTTACGTGAAGCTCATGCGCAGCTCGGGCGGCGTCGTGATGGGCATCATGCCGAACATGGAAGACGATCCGGAGGCACCCGGATGGGCGGTTGAGGCGGTGTTTCCGGATGGAGGGGCGGCGAAGGCGGGCATGAAGGCCGGCGACATAATCATGTCCATCGACGGCCATGCGATCAACGGCTACGCTGAATACAAGGGAGCCACGAGAGGCAAGAAGCCCGGCGAGGTTATCAGCGTCACAATCAAACGCGGCACCAAGGAGTTGACGCTGGACATCAAACTTGGCGCCCGAGAGTAGGCTGGAGGTCCGGCACTAACTGTGTCCCGCGACGCCAATTCGTGGCACGGTACGTGCCTAGGAATTCGTCTTACGGAGGGCATTCCCAGAGTCGGGGGATGCTGCGCTTACCGGGAGGCAACGCCGTGTTCGATTCCAGTGACGAGGCGCTCAAGTACATCGCGGACCACGACATCGCGATGGTTGACCTGAAGGTCGGGAGCATTCCCGGCCGGTGGCTCCACATTACCATTCCAGCCCGTAGCTTCACGCAACAACACTTTGAGGAAGGTGTCGGGTACGACGGTTCCTCCGGTGCGGGTTTCAGTACGGTTGAAAACGGCGACGTCGTTGCGAGGCCCGAGCCCGCGACCGCTTTCCTCGATCCCTTCTGGGAGCAACCGACTCTGAGCTTCATCTGCGCGACGCTGACCGCGGATACTAAAGAGCCCTTCCCGAGCGATCCGCGCACAATCGCACAGCGGGCCGTGGCTCACATGCAGCGTTCCGGCATCGCCGACGAGGCACTCATGGCCCCGGAGTTCGAGTTTCACGTGCTCGATCGGCTGGAAGTGGTTAACGAGCCATACAATACCGGCGTGCTCATCGAATCCCCGGAAGTTCAGACCGACGGCTCGTCGGCGTCG
The DNA here is from genome assembly GCA_965371825.1 of uncultured bacterium. Classification (GTDB taxonomy): domain Bacteria; phylum Planctomycetota; class Phycisphaerae; order UBA1845; family UBA1845; genus JAJRUK01. The sequence continues at coordinate 3,088 of CBDUZY010000299.1, read as the reverse complement.
ATAGCGCCGAAGGGCGGTTACATGGCTGCTCCGCCGATGGAGAAGCTCCACGACTTGCGCTCCGAGATCGCCCTGGCGCTCGAGCGGATGGGCGTGGCGATTCGTTATCATCACCACGAGGTCGGGGCGCCGGGACAATGTGAGATCGAGGTCGCCCTGGTGCCGCTCATGACCGCGGCGGATCAGGCGATGCTCGTAAAATACGTGGTCAAGAACGTGGCGAGGCGTCACGGCAAGCTGGCGACGTTCATGCCCAAGCCTATCTTCGGCGAGGCTGGGAACGGCATGCACGTTCACCAGAAGCTGCAAAAGGGCGGCAAGTCGCTCTTCTTCGACCACAGCGGGAAAAACTACGCGAACCTCAGCGACGAGGCCCTTTCCTATGTGGGCGGTTTGCTCCAACACGGGTGCGCACTGACCGGCTTGACGAATCCGTCCACGAACTCTTTCAAGCGGCTCGTTCCGGGGTTCGAGGCCCCGGTCAACCTGTTCTTCTCTCTCGCCAACCGCTCGGCGGCGGTGAGGGTTCCGCGCTATGCCGTTACGCCCGATGAGAAGCGGATCGAATACCGTCCACCGGATTTCACCGGGAACGTCTACCTATCGCTCGCCGCGATGCTGATGGCCGGTCTGGACGGAATCCGATCGAAGATCGACGTCAATGCCGCCGGTTTCGGCCCCTTCGATGTCGACATGGCCCGGCAGGACGAGGCTTTTCGCGCGAAGATCGCCTTACTGCCCGCATCTCTCGATGAGGCGGCGCAGGCACTGAAGAACGATCACTCATTCCTGGTGGCAGACGAAGTGTTCCCGGAGTCGTTCATTGACGCATGGGTCACGGCTAAACAGCACGGAGAAGCGTCGGAGCTGTCGCGCCGACCGCATCCGTATGAGTATCAGCTCTATCTCGACGCTTGATCGTCCGACCGGGCGCCCCCGCCCGGCGTTGCCCCGACGCCCGCAGACAGGCTATCGCTTTATCGTGCGAAGGAACTCCTGCACTTCCGGGATGGCGCCCTGGTAGATCAGGTAGCCGTTGTAGGGCTCGCGTTCGGTCGTCTCATCGCCGACCGGAGTTAGCATAATCCTGCGGACTTCATCATGGTCATCCGTCTGACCCAAAGCCCAGCAGAGTTTCATGTATGCTACCTCGGGCAGCATATTGGCCGCCGGAACCACACCCAGCCCCATGATCTCCCTGCCGGTCTCGTACACGTACATCTGCACATAACCCCAGAGCGTCTGCACGGTCATGTAGAGATGCACACCCTTGGCCGCGGCCCGTTTGAGGGCGGGATACAGTGGTTTGTTCACGTGTCCGAGCCCGGTGCCCGCAATGACGATCCCGCGATACCCCTTGTCCACGATGGCGTCGACGAGATCGGGGGTCATGCCGGGATAGTAGTACAGTATCGTAACTTTCTTCTCATAGGCGGTGTTGATGGTGACGTTCCGGTCCGTTCGGCGCCGTTTGAAGTCATCCCGAAGGTAGGTGATCTGCCCGGGCTCGATCATCGCCAGGGGGATGTCGCCGATGGTCCGGAAGGTCGAACGGTAGCTGGAGTGCATCTTGCGAACGCGCGTGCCGCGGTGCAGAATGCAGTATTGATCGGAGGTCGGTCCGAACATGCACACGGTCACCTCGGCGATGTCGCCCTCGGCCGCGGCCTTGACCGCGTTGATCAAATTGACCGCGGCATCCGACGAAGGGCGATCGGATGAGCGCTGCGAGCCGACCATCACGATCGGTACGGGCGAGCCCTGGACCATGAAGGTGAGGATGGCGGCCGTGTGGTGCATGGTGTCCGTGCCGTGTCCGATGACGATACCGTCGACACCGTCTCTTACCGCCTCTCCGATACTCTCCGCGAGCCGAACGTACTGCTCGGGGCCCATGTTCTCGCTGAAGACACCGTACAACTTTTCCGTCCGCAGGTTGCAGATGTCGGCCAGTTCCGGAACGGAGCCGTACAATTCTCCTGGCGAGAAAGCCGGGATGACCGCCCCCGTACGGTAGTCGAGCCTGCTGGCGATCGTTCCCCCGGTACCGAACAGTGTGATGTTGGGCTTCGAGGCATCCACGGGGAACTGCTTCTCGGGGATCTTGTAGTGAGCCTCGCGCCGACCGTGTTCGGTCATGTTGGAAATGGCGCCGGCGGCGATACCGACGTTGTATCCGGTGTCGAGCTTGAGCACGATGTGCTTTTCGTCGGAGGTCTCGCTACGGGGCAGGATGAGACCTCTGAATCGCCCCTGCGTGGACTCGACCTCGACGTCACTCCATACGCCCACGCCGTGCCGCTCGAGCACAGCCTTCCCCACACCCCGGTATCCTTGGAACCTTTTGTCAGTCATGCCGACACCGTCGCGGAAACTCCGCCATCGCGCTGAGGATCAAGCTCTTCCGTAAGTACACGCGCTACCGTGCTCCCCTCGACACGGCCGAGCAAGCCGGCCATCAGAACACCCATCAGATAACGGTGCTTCTTGGCCGCGGTCGGAAACCGATCGTGGTCGAGTCTTCCCACCGCCGCCGCGACGTGCTTCTTGTTTTCGTCGTTGCCGCAGGGGGACATCTTCAAAGCATCGAGCAACTCGCGAAGCGTTACTTGTTCCTCCGGTTCTTGAACTCGCCTGCTGATCGCGTGACGAAGGACCTTGACTACGCCTTCACGGGCCAGGAGCCCGTCGGCGTGAGCCTCGAACACCTCGGCGATTTCGTCGTCGGTCAGAACATCGGGGTCCAGCCCCCGCCGTCGAAACGCTCTAAACCTCTGGCACAACACGACTGCCGCGAAGGTCGGGTCCGTCCCGATCTTCTCCACGAGACGAGTAAACAGGGTAGCTCGCGATGAAGTGCTCAGTACCTCGATCGTGTCCTCGGGCAACCCCATCGCCCGATACCGGGCCTCGCGTTCCCAAACGTATTCGGGAAGCCGTTGCCGAGCTTGCTCGACCCTCTCTTCAGGGATGGCCAGCGGCGGGAGATCGGTATCGGGATACATCCGATCGGCGCCTGGGAGGACACGTTCGAAGCCGTTTGTGCCGTCCTTGAGGGCTTGGCGGGTGTCGCTGGGTACGCCGACGG
>CBDUZY010000298.1:0-4449 GCA_965371825.1 uncultured bacterium | reverse complement strand
TTACGGTCGCGGTTCAGTAGTGCCGCCGCCGTCCACAGGCCGCTGTAGCCATAACTCGTACCGATCTCGACGACCCGCTTTGGCCCTCGCGCGAGGACCAAGGCGTGCAGGAACTCGGCCGACGCCCGTGGCAGCGCCAGCGAGTCGTCCACGGTCTCCATGAACCGTTCGAGGTTCCGAATGGCCTCCGCTATCCGTTCGTTCATCACCGCGACTCCGTTCCCTCTCTACTCGACCGACAGCGTCGGGACCGCCTCTTGGCTGCTCGCCTTGATGCTGATCTGTCCCGCCGTGTTGCCTATTACGCGGTTGATTGCCTCGCTGACGTAATCGTCCGTGTCGGTGAACAGCTTGCCGGGCTCGCCGCTGTCGCCGTGACATCGCACCTTGCCGCTTAGCGGAATCTCTCCGAGGAACGGAACGCCGAGCTCATCGGCGGCTTTCTTCGCTCCGCCGTGGGCGAACAGCTCGTCGCGGTGGCCGCACTTGGGGCACAGGTAGTAGCTCATGTTCTCGATAATGCCCAGGCAGCTTACGTTGAGCTGCTCGAACATGCGCACCGCTCGCCGGGCGTCGATCAGGGCGATATCCTGCGGCGTGCAAACCACTACCGCCCCGGTCATCGGAATCTCCTGGGCGAGCGTAAGCGGTACGTCGCCGGTTCCCGGGGGAAGGTCGACTATCAGGTAGTCCAACTCACCCCAGTCGACCTGCTGGAGAAACTGTGTGACGACGGAGTGGGCCATCGGCCCGCGCCAGATCAACGGCCGGTCGTTGTCGACCATGAACCCGATGCTCATGATCTTGACGCCATCGGCCAAAACCGGAACGATCTTGTCGTTGGTGGCGGTGGGCGTTTTGCCGGCAACTCCGGCCATAGTCGGAATGCTCGGACCGTACACGTCGGCGTCCATGATGCCGACGCTTGCCCCGGCTCGCTGCAATCCGTGCGCCAGCATGACAGCCACGGTGCTCTTACCAACGCCACCTTTACCCGCCCCGACGGCAATCACGTTCTTGACGTTGGGAAGCTTGTCGGACACCACGGTGCTCGCCTTCACCTGTGCGCCGAAATCGACCTCAACCTTTTCGATGCCGTCGATGGCCGTCAGCGTCCTCTCGATGTCACCACGAATCTTGTCCTTGAGAGGGCAGGCCGGCGTAGTCAACTCCACGTCGACGCGAACCGTTCGTCCATCGAACGTCACCTTCTTAACCATCTCCAGGGTAACGATATCGCGATTCAGCTCCGGGTCCATGACCGTGCGAAGCTGATCCAGTACCTGTTCCTGCGACACCTCTGCCATTCACACATCTCCCAAGCGACGCCCCGGGGCCCGACCACCCGATGCGACGTCGGCCCGTGCCTGACGTCGCCGGTTGCGTCGGAACGCTCCGACGAGGGTGATCGAGGAATGCTCCTCGGCGTCAGCCGCAATATAGTACCGTTTTGGTACTATTTCCAGCCCGCGTCTGATCGTATCACAGGGAGCCTGGCCAGACGCCGGTACCCGGACTAATCTGTGTGGGATTCTCGCGACGCTCGTTTCGCCGCCCTGACCTGAAGATGTCACAAAGTACCCCATTTAGACCCGCTCGTTCGCTTAGATGGCGTTTGGCTGGTTTGTCTACCGCCGCTATTGCCGTGACGCTCGCCTCGGTGGGCACGATTATCGCGCTGCGGCAGGTTCGTTCCATGACGGACCGGCTCATGGCCCAGACGCGTCTTCGGGCAAGCGGCGTCGCGGCTCAGGCTGACGACCTCTTCCGGCAGGAGCTGGACTCGGCGCTGCGAACGGTCGCGGATCACCGCTGGGTTCACGGCGACGAGGTCTGGAACCGCCCGCTCGGGTTCCCGGCCTGGCTCGAAGGAGTTTTCGTATGGGACGGGGATGCGCTCGAGGTGCTCTCCGCCCCGCCTGGGGATGGTCCCGATCTCGCGGCTCTGATCGAACGGCGTATGGTCGCAGGGCCCGCCTTTGCACCTGGGTTCAGTCTCGCCAGGCGGCCCGAGCTACTCCACGAGAGATTCCGTGGCCACCCATTGGTGATCGCCTCGCTTCAGTCCGTCGACTTGGACATAAGGCCTATCGTGATTGCGGCGTCGGTGAACGCGGAACGGCTGGCGACGGACCTCGTCGAACCACTCGTGGCCGTGGACGACGGGCTGGAACTCGCTCCCGCGGGGACCTCGAGTGCCGAATGGGACCAGAGGCTGTCCGGAGCCCTGCAAGACTGGGCGATTCGGCCGGCTCAGTCATTCGTGCGGGAGCAGCGGAGCACCGTGCTCACCCAAACGCTCGCCTACCTCGGGTTGAGCACACTTGCGCTGGCCACGCTGCTTGCGACAATGTGGTTTCTTACCCGTGTGGTGCGCCGGGAGATGGCGCTGGCCGAAATGAAGGCCAATTTCGTGGCCGACGTGTCACACGAACTCAAGACTCCGCTCGCCCTTATACGCATGTTCAGCGAGATGCTTCAGTCCGGGCGGGTTGCTTCCGAGGAGAAGCGAAACGAGTATTACGACGTGATCATCAGGGAAAGCACGCGCCTGACCCACCTGATAAACAACATATTGGACTTCGCACGGATCGATGCCGGCGGAAAGGAATACACCCTGGCGCCGACGGACGTCGGAGAGGTGGTCAGGGAGATTCACGAGTCCTACCGCGCCCAACTCGAGCACGCCGGATTCGAACACGAATTGAAGATTGACGCCGAACTACCACGGGTCGATGCGGATCGTAGCGCGATCGCTCAGGTGATGGTCAATCTGATCACCAACGCGATCAAGTATTCCGAAGACGAACGATTCCTGCTAATCGAGCTCAGCGAGGACACCCGGCGAGGCAGGCGGGGCGTTCTGATCTCGGTGCACGACCGGGGAATCGGGATTCGCCCGGAGGACCGCGCCTATTTGACGGAGGGTTTCTACCGCGCGTCGGACTCCCGTGTGCGTCAGCAAGGGGGGACCGGCCTGGGCCTCGCCCTGGTGAAGCACATCGTGGATACTCACGGAGGATCGTTCTACGTGGAATCGCGCCTGGTCAAAGGTAGTACTTTTCGCGTATTCTTACCGGCCTCGGATGTTGATACGTCCCGGTCCGGCGCTGGTGGGAGCGACGGCGACGGGAACCTGGCATAAGAAAGGTCGACAGAGAGCCGAAGGGCTTTAGGCGAGAGAGTCGGCCCGCGGGGCGAGAGGCGCCCGGTTGCTTACGCGGAGCCGACCGCTCCATCTCGAGGAGGTAGCTGTAATGACACGAATTCTGATCGCGGAAGATGAAGCCGACATGGCCATGGGACTGCGCGACAATCTGCAGTTCGAGGGCTACGAGGTAATCGTGACGACAGACGGCGAGGCGGCTCTTCGGGCCGCCACGCAGGAGAGCCCCGACCTGCTATTGCTCGACGTCATGATGCCGAAGATGGACGGCCTCGAGGTTTGCCAGCGCGTTCGTCAAGCCGGGTTCACGGTGCCCATCCTGATGCTCACCGCCAAGAGCCAGGAGATCGACATCATTCGCGGTCTGGAGGTTGGCGCCGACGACTACATCACCAAGCCGTTCAGCGTTCGGGAGCTGACCGCCCGCATCAAAGCCGCCCTGCGGCGAACCGGGGCCGGTGCCGGGTTGGCGAGAATCCTGCGCGTTGGCGATGCGACGGTCGATCTGGTCAAAGGTCACGTGGAGCGGGGCGGTGAAACGCACACCCTGGGCCACTTCGAGCTCGAGATTCTCAAAATGCTCGTCGAGAATGCTGAGAAACCCGTCGAGCGGAACAAGCTCCTTGACGTCATATGGGGCCTCGAGGGCTTCCCGGTCACCCGGACCGTGGACAACCACATCGTGAGCCTCCGCCGCAAGATCGAGCCCGATCCGAAGCACCCACGCCACATAGTGACCGTGCACAGCATCGGCTACCGGTTCGTGCCTTGACGGGCTCCACCGGCATCTGATCCGTTAGCCTAGGCTAAATGCCTATCTCTTTCTCCTGTAGCGCACCTGGCCTTGGGTTCGTTATACTCGTAGCATGACAGGTAATTACAGGGAATCTTCGACCCAACTGCAATGTGAGAGTCGTCTCTCATAATAGAAGAGTGCGGAGCCTGAAGTTCCGTACCTCGTTGGTTTTTCGGAGGTTTTCCTGATGCCGACCCTTACGGCAGTCGAGAACAGGCGAAGGGTCGCCCGATTGGAAGGGCAGGCTCTTAGGATTCGAAATCGCTTGGCGAGCGCTTGGGACCGCGGCTGCTCGATGGAGGTAGTTCATCGACTCGAGTGCGGCCTGCGAAAGCGCTGGCAGATGCTGGAACAGGCTCGTCAACTCCTCCACTGACGACCTACGCCGGAGTGACGCACCGGCATGACCGGTGCAGGTCGGGGGCCAAAAAATCACCCCACCGGCCCCCCCCCCCCCAACAGGCATTAAACACCCAAAACCAACCCC
>CBDUZY010000297.1:0-4454 GCA_965371825.1 uncultured bacterium | reverse complement strand
CAATGGCCGAGCGAGAAGACAACCTTCGTACGAAGGACGACCGCGGACGCTCGGTGTCCATGCTCGATCCGTACATGCTGCACCTGCTCCGACGGCACGGGTCGATCGAAGCGGAATCGCTGGCTGAGATCGCTGCCGATCTCGGGAGCGGACTGACAAGGCCGGATAGGATCTTGCTAGTCGCGGGGATCGTGTGCGCACTGCCTGGCGTCATCGCACTCCTTGTTCACATCATTGCAGTACTCGGAGTCGGGCGCGGGGTCTGGCCCGTCCACAGATGGCTTATGCTTACGACCCTCTGGCCAGTACCGCTTGGCTGCTGGCTCCGCGCACGCCATGCGCGATCGCGGCGCGTCCGATCGGTGATGCTTGCCCACCGCAGGTGTCCGCACTGCGGTTACGACTTGCGCCTGTTGCCCCCGGATCCGATCGACAGCGCGACCATCTGCCCGGAGTGTGGCTGTGCCTGGCAACTCGGCGCATATGCAGCCGCCGGTTGAGACGGCTACTGCCCGCACAACTCAGGGTTCGGTGCGCGAGGTGTGGTCGTGGACAATCACCCAACGATCGCCGTCTTTGCGCATTACCAGCGAGAACAGGCCGCCAACCGGCTCGTTGCGCTCGAGTTGCCACCGGCCGAGCACGAGAGCAGTCCGAGGTCGATAACTTCGATTTCGCTGAAGGTGAGACGACCCATATCCGCACTCGTCGGATATCGAACCCGGTAGCGATCCAGCGTCTCTTGCCAGCCGCGCGTAAGCTTGCCGCCCGCGCTGAACGTCAGGTCGGGTGAGTGCCAATACGGGTCCATAAACGCGTCGTTGTCGCCGGCGTTCCACGCTCTCGCCTGTCTATCCAAGACCTGTCGGATCATGTCGTCGCGTGGCGCCGTGGTCCCGGTTGACGCACAGCCGCAGACCGGTATCAACAGCGCCGAGGCGTAAAAAAGAAACCGAGTTATCCGACCGGACATTATCGTGCTCCGCCTGCAGATCCCAACCACTCGTCAAACGTTGCTTCATTCTAGCTTCCCTCGAGCATTATCGCTATCGGCAAAGCCGATAACGGTCCGATCGCGGTGCTGCCGGCGAGGCCGCCGACCGGATCCGCCCAGGTCGCCACGATCAGCGCGCATGGGAGCGCGTGTTTCGGTCCGCGAATCGTCGTCCGGGCAAGGCGAGGCGAACGTCCGCGGTCCGGCCTTTCCTTATCGGATCGCCTTCGTGATGGTAAGTGCCAAGTAGTGTCACTTATGCGGCGCTCTTGAATTACCGGATGAATGTTCGTCAAGTCCGATGTTCGTTGGGTTGTTCCACCGATCGCCGTCGATACACTTCCTGATGGGACGCAAATCGGTTACCGGCGGCGCGAGAATAAGTGCTTGCCACACCGGACGTTAAGTCGGTTCATGCCCGAGACGATACGGTAAACGGCTATGTCCATAGACGCGATCGACATGAAGACTCGACCCGAATCTCGACCTGAGCGAGCCGTGCTGCGCCATCTCGCGGTCGGCGGCGTCGCCCGGTGGTTTGACAGCGTGCGCAGGCACTTGCGCCCCGTCAACTTCGAGTCCATGCAGGCGCTTCTCGCGGCCGTAGACGCCAAGGATCCGTACACGCGAATGCACTCGCTGAACGTGGCCGTCTATGCCCAGGCGATTGGAAGAAAACTGAGGCTACCCCCGCAGACGCTAACGACCCTTCAGGCAGCTGCGCTTCTCCATGACGTTGGCAAGATCGGCGTGCCCGACGCGATCTTGAGCAAGCCCGCGCCGCTAACCGCCGACGAGTTCGACGCGATACGCCGGCATCCGCAGATTGCCCTGGACATCCTCGGCCCGATGCGTTTCCTGACCGCCCACCGCCCCATGATCCTCTATCATCACGAGCGTTACGACGGACTGGGGTACCCCGGGGGCATCCTCGGCGAGCACATTCCCATCGGAGCGCGCATTATCGCCGTTGCCGACGCGGTCGACACGATGCTCTCGCCTCGGACCTACAAACAGGCGTTCTGTCTCGACGAGGTCAGAGCGGAACTCATCGCCTCCGCGGGGCGGCAGTTCGACCCGCACGTCGTCGGAATGACCCTCGAATGGCTCGACGAGACTACACCGAACGAGTGCCCGCCGGCGTTCGCAGCGGACGAGTAGTCCCCTTGCCGATCCCTGAGCGCCGGCCTGTGTTCACGTCCGTTGCACGATCCCCGCTCACGGACAATAATGGGCCGACCGGTATCCGAGCGGGATTCACTGGCGACGATCGCCGTGCCGATGCCCTTGCGAAGAGGAGGTTGACGGAGCATGTTCGAACGATTCAGCGACCATGCGCGTAACGTGATGGCCCTCGCCAACCAGGAGGCCCAGCGCCTCAAGCGCGAGTACATCGGCACGGAGCACGTTCTCCTGGGGCTTGTGCAAGACGGCTCCGGTGTGGCAGCCGACGTCCTCAAGAGCTTGGGCCTGGACTCGAGGAAGTTGCGCCGTGGGGTCGAAGAGTTGATCGCCGGCGGCCCCGAAACGGACACCATGGGCAAGCTTCCACAGACCCCGCGGACCAAGAACGTAATCATGTTTGCCATCGAGGAGGCCCGCAAGCTCGATCACAAACATGTGGGCACGGAACACCTTCTGCTCGGACTGCTCCGTGAGCCCGAGGGAATGGCCGTTCGTGTCCTTGCCGACGTCGGCATCCAACTCGACAGGGTCCGCAAGGAAGTGCTCCTGGTGATCGGTGCGAGCGCGGAAGCGGCGAAGGACACGCCTCGAGACGACGTGGATCGATCGGACACCGGCGCGGGTGCTACCGGATACATCAGCGGAACGTGCCCGCACTGCGGAGCCACGGTCCGCTGGGACCTCGAAGGCCGATAGCACCGGTTGCCATTCCACCAGGTCAGGTCGATTGCCGGCCGCAGGGCACTGAAGTCGCGGCGACCCGGCAGCACTGCTGGTTCACCCGGCCGTATGCTATTCGCATGCCACCAGATAGCGCCGACGACGTTCCGCAGCCGCCTGGGCGGTTGTGGGCGATTCGCTATGATTGCCGGGCGTTGTGGCAAGAACGTCGAGGCGAAGCTCGGAATCACGAGCCGGTCGGAAACGGCGCGGTGGGCATAGAACCCCCGCGCGTAGTGAGCGAAGAAAGTCGCGCGGCGACTCATCATCCTCGAAGCGCACGCTCGGATCGTCGAGCCGTACGTACGTTTGGCCGCTGCGGATAGTCATCTCGGTATACGTCGTCTGGCTCCTGGTGAGGGCGCCGGCATGGCTTGACCCCGGCATTCACGCCGTCTGGAGTTGGCCACAGATACAGGTTCACCGATTCGTGGCGAGCATACTGACCACAGTCGGTCTTGACGCTCCGTCGCGTTTCCTCCGGTATGAACTGTACTTCATTCTGTTGGCCCTGCTCCTACCGCTTGCGGCGTGCGTGCTGCTGGGCCGAGGTCGGCCGGCTGACACCGGTTGGCGAAAGCCTAACCGGCTGTTGCTCCGTATCGTCGGGGGGAGCCTGCTCGTATCGGTTCCGTTCCTCATCTGGATGGTGCGGAGCCCGGAGTTCCTGCCGTTCTACCGTCCTTATGTAGAAGCCGGTCCGCTTAGAATCGCGGTGTACTACGTCGTCGTTCTGTTCTGCGAGCACTTCTTCTTCGAGGGTGTCATGCTGGCGGCGTTTCGCACGGACGGGCGCTGGCCAAAACCGCCGAAGGTCGTCCAAGATGCGGTCTCCGGTTGGCGTCGTATCGCCCAGTGGTTCGGCGTTGCCCAACCGACGAAAGGAGCAGTCGGTCTGAGGCGAGCGACGCGCTGGCTGGGCATCCCGGACGGATGCGTGGGGGCGATCATCCTGTCCGGGGTCCTTTTCGGTCTGGTCCACTGGGGCAAGGCCGGTAGGGAGTACTTCCTCGCCTTTCCCGGCGGAGTGTTCCTGGCCTTCCTTGCGTATCGCTGCAATTCCTGGCACGCCCCGTACTTGCTCCACGCCGGGACTTTCGTACTGGGCGCCGTCGTGTTTGGACTGCTGTACCTGTGAGGAAAGCCGGGCGCGATTGGAGCGCAGCCGGTCACGCGGACAGGCCTCGCGCCGACGAGAAGCAGCGCGTTCGGTGTTTGATGGCCTAAGTCAGTTAGGGCAGCGGACCCGTCATACCCGAGTAGAGGAGTGGGAAACCTGTCGGGTCGGCCATGTTGAGGAAGAGGTGAAAATCCTCCAGGTCGGTATCGCAGTCGCCGTCCGAATCCCCGAGCGGTCGGCCGTCAGAGTCGACATCGATGCCCGGCGGTGTTGACGGACAGGCGTCGCATACGCCGCCGATTCCGTCGCCGTCGTCGTCCTGCACCGGGCCATGCTCACAGCACCCGTCCGGCGAGCAAGTGTCTTGTGTGCACTCGGAGCCGTCGTCGCAATCCGTTCCTGATGTGCACACCGGGGAGTTCGTGCAGCACCAGT
>CBDUZY010000296.1:0-4455 GCA_965371825.1 uncultured bacterium | reverse complement strand
GGCGGCTTATACTGGTGACACCGGCGGACATCCAAACGCTGTGGCGAATTGGACGCCGAGCGCTTTGCAGCGGAATAGACCGACCGGATTCCGAATCGGCTTGATGCGATAAACCATGGTGTTCAGCGGCAAACCGAGAATCTGCTTCCTTGTCGGCGGGCGCGAGGGCGGCGGTAGCGCCCTATCGATGTTACAGCTCATCCAGGGTGTCGACCGTGAGAGATACGACGTCACGATCGCTGCGTGCGAGGATGGCGAGTACAGCGCCCAACTGAGGCAGGCCGGTTTGCAGTGCCATATTCTCGGCACCGGATGGCCGCCGCTACTGCGACATCTGAAAGGCACTTCGACGTCTCGCAATCTCCATGGGTATGCCCGCCTTATACCGTGGACCGTGAGCACCGCGCTGGCCCTCGCAAGATATGTACGGTCCGACTCCATCAGTGTTATTCACACCAATTATCATCACTTCCATCTAGTCAGCGGCCTGGTGTGCGTGGGGACACGGAGAAAGTGCGTCTGGCACTGGCGTGCGCCGGTACGAAACACGATGAGTTCGGGATCGCGCGACTTACGGTCGGTGGCACTCCGGGGAGTCGTCCGGTGTCTTGCTGGACTGGCTGGGAAGCGTCTATGGTCGATCGCGAACAGTCGAGCGACCGCCCAGAGCATCAGGCCGCTCGTCGGCGACCGATGTACGGTAATCTACAACGGCATACGGATGGGGCCGCCTCCTGCCGAGCGAGTCAGGCTGCGTTCGCTCCTCGGTCTGCCCGAACAAGCCAGGATCGTCGGTCTCGTCGGCACGATGAATCCGATCAAGGGGCACATCTACTTCATCGAGGCGGCGGCGCGCATCTGCCGACGCTACGACGACGTCCACTTCGTTCATATCGGCGGTCAGACCGCCGCGAAGCAAAAGACGTACGAGGAGTCTCTGCTTGCGAGACGCACGGAACTGGGGCTCGACGGTCGGTTGCACTTTTTAGGACACCGGCCGGACGCCCCGCAGTTGACCGCGGATTTCGACATTGCTACCGTGTGCACGCTACCGCCGGGGGAAGGGTTCGGAATGGTCCTGATCGAGGCCATGGCCCAGGCAGTGCCCGTGATCTCGACTGACGAGGGCGCCGCGACAGAGATTGTAACGAACGGGACAACGGGCATCCTGGTCCCCGCTGCGGATGTGGACGCCTTGGCCAGCGCTATTGATGATCTGCTGCGCGATGAGAAACGACGCCGCGCCATCGGACAAGCGGGCCGCGAACACTGTAGGTTGCGGTTCGATATTGGGCGAACCGTGGAGGAGGTCCAGCGGATCTATGACAGCGTGTTATCGACCGTCACATAGCCCTCTTGGCCCGGTGATTGTGATGTGGACCAGCGCGTGTCGCGCTCCTGTGTCCACCGTGCGGACCTGTGCTTCTGAGTGGCCTATGTGTCTATTAGATGGTCAATAGGGCACTAGCGATGCAGCCTGACAGCACTGCGCGCAGTGAAGGTAACCCGAGCCGGCAGGGGAGTGATGACTCATCTTCATGGGCATCGACGGCGAGTCTGGGCATGTGGGGAACCGGTATGGCACACCGTTCGGGTCAATGGTATGTGAACCATTCCGTCGGGCGCATTGTAGACTGCCTCGCTTCTCGCTTCCGAGAGGTCCGCTATTACGGACCGACGACCCCGCCTTCAGCCGCTGGTGGGTGCGACTACCCACTGTCGTCCGGCAATCTGGAAATCAATCCGTCTTCAACGCAGCGCAACTCACTCCAGGCACTGAAGCGCCCAGACCGGTTGTTGCGCCATTACTGGAGAATGACACGTACGTGTGACGCCCTGTTTCTAAGAGGTAGCCAACCGTTGTTGTGGACCGCACACTGGATGGCGCGATACCACGGTAAACCGGCCGTCCATTGGGTGGTCGGCAATCCCCTGGCGATCATGAAGGGAGAGAAACGCGGATACGGAGCATTACTGACGGTTGCCGGCACATTGTTCGCATGGCTCGAGCAGACGATGCTGCGGATTGCAGTTCGCGTAAGCCGGGCCCACATACTCGCCAATGGTGCCGAACTCGCCGACCTCTTCCGATCGAGACGCACGCACCAGGTCGTAAGTACAACGATCACCGATGACGACTTCCGTATCCGGGAGGACACCTGCAACGGAGATTCAATCCGTTTGCTGTTTGTCGGTTTCATTCGCCCGGAAAAGGGCCTGGAATACCTAATTCGTGCACTGCCGGATATCGAGGCGCCTACAGCGATACAGCTCGCCATCGTCGGCTCCTGGGACCAGTTCCCCCATGAGCACGCGCGGCTGCGACGTCTTGCAGAACAACTTGGCATACAAGCCGATGTGACTTGGGAGGGTTACGCGGGGTTTGGCGCCGATCTGTTTGACCAGATGGATCGCTCCGACATTATGGTACTTCCAAGTCTGTCGGAGGGAACGCCACGGGTCCTGGTCGAAGCACGTGCCAGAAGTCTTCCCGTGGTCAGCACGAACGTTGGGGGTATTCCGAGCAGCGTGACTCACGATGAGGACGGTTTGCTCGTGCCGCCCGCAGATGCGGGGGCTCTAGCGTCCGCCGTGTCGCGTATCATTCGGGATGGAAACCTCAGACGTCGTCTCATACGTAGCGGGCGTGAGAAAGTCCGAGGACTGACCGTGGACCGATTCGCGGACAGGGTTGTCAGCCTGCTCGCCGGCTGGGAAGAATAGTCAAAGGATGCCACTGAATGAATCGCGGCCTCGTCCGACATTGAAACATGCACATTCTCTATCTGCACCAGTACTTCGCGACGCCCAACGGCAAAACGGGCACCCGCTCCTATGAATTCGCCAAGCGGTGGGTCGCGTGTGGTCATCGCGTCACGATGCTCACGAGCACAGCCCATTTGACGGAAGCCGACATCGGTGACAAGCGTCGAGGACTCGTGACGAGAGTCAAGATCGACGGCATTGACGTGATCGCTCTGGGCGTCGACTACCGGCAAACGATGGGCTTTGCCCGGCGGGCGTGGGCTTTCGTATGGTTCATGTTGCTTGCGACGTGCTTTGTGCTGGTCATCCGAGGTGTCAGCATAGTGTACGCCACGAGCACACCGCTTACGGTTGGTGTCCCGGCGATTCTGGGCCGCTGGATACGGCGGCGCCGTTTCGTCTTCGAGGTCCGCGATCCTTGGCCCGCCGTACCGGTGGAGATGGGACTAATACGGAATGCCCTTCTCATCGGTTTGCTCCGGTGGTTGGAACGGCTCATCTACCGAAACGCGGAAGGAATCGTGACCGCGTCTCCCGGTATGACTGAGCTGGTTCGTCGGGTGGCCGACGCCGGTTCGCGCGTTATCACCGTGCCCAACTGCGCCGACACGGATCTCTTCACACCCGAGGTAGACGGCAGTCGCGTCCGCCGCGAATTGGGTTGGGACCGGCGTGTCGTGTACCTGCACGCCGGAGCGATGGGGCGTGTCAACGGGCTTGACTGCATCGTTCGCGCTGCAGATCACTTCAGAAACGACGCGGAGTTCCTCTTCGTGCTCCTAGGCGAGGGCCGCGAGAAACAGGAGCTCATGGCCCAGCGCGATCGCCTGAAACTGACGAATCTTCAGATCCTCGACGGAGTCGCCAAGTCCAAGCTACCACCGGTACTTGCCGCCGCTGATGTTTGCCTGATGACCATAACGTTCGTTCCGCTGTTGGAGCACAACAGCGCGAACAAGTTCTTCGATTATCTCAGTGCCGGCCGACCGGTCATCCTCAACTACGGGGGCTGGCAGCGCGACGTGCTGGAATCGGCAGGCGCGGGCATGGGTTGTACGATGGGCGACGAGAAGTCGTTCTTTGACAACCTTGCGGCACTGAAGGCGGATCAACCCGGGCGACTGGCGATGGGAGGCAACGCCCGCAAGTTGGCTGTCGAGCGCTATAGCCGAGACCTGCTCGCCGCGACTGCACTCGAGTTCGTCGCCGAGGCCGAGCGAGCCCCCCGCCGACACCGCCGCCTTCGCGGCAAGTGAACCTACCCCCGTCAGGCACTCAGGCATAAACCGCTCGCTCGCGGATGCTGAGGGCCACATCATCAATCGGCGGAGGGTCGAACGTCGGTTCGTTGCCCAGGTCCTCTGGGGGCGAGTATCGACTGAGCGTCGTATCAACGGCCGGACCGCGGACCGGTCCGCCGAGCGGTCTTTGCCCTCGTCGATGCACTCACGCGGCCATCGCCCAACTTCGCCCACACCGGTCGATCCCGCGTTACTCTGACCGGCCGCAACCCCGTCTTCTGCACGCTCGGCGGTCACCGGATACAGGGGTGTGCCCCTCTGCCCGGCAGCCGAAGTATACCTTCGCAACCGTGAGGAGTGTCAGGGGCAGGATCACCAGCCCCCATTCGGAGGTCGTGGGGATGGCCTGGAACTGAAGGCAATCGGGGACGCCGCTGTGGTCTTCATC
>CBDUZY010000295.1:0-4459 GCA_965371825.1 uncultured bacterium | reverse complement strand
CGCATCCAGCGCGGAGCGGATCCCGACGGCGGTCAGCTCTACTCTCGCTTCGACGTCATCTGGCCGGTAACACAGGGTCGCGACGTGCGGGCCGGCGGCAAGGGGCTCTTCACCGTCGACGAGATCCGCAAACTCTACGAGCAGACACCGATCAAGCTCTCGCCCGACGCCGCCCGGTATCTGCAGGACGTGGCCAACGAACTCGGCCACGGCTCGCTTCGCCGTTGCCGGATCCTACTAACCAACGCCACCCGGCGCGCCCGGAAGCGTGGCGGTGTCGACGAGTCGGCCACTGTGACCGTCACCGCGGACGACCTGGCGTACGCCGACGAAACGCTTCGCCCGGAGCTTGGAGACAAGGAGGCCGTCAAGCAGCGGCGCGCAGCCGCGTCGAAGTCGGCATGATCCGTAAGGCAGGGAGGCCGTGATGAGCAAGGAATTCACCAAGGCCATTGAAAGTATGCGAGCCGAGGCCGCGAAGATCCTCGCGAAGCTCGATGAACTCTGCAGGGCCCACGTCGCCGACGACGCTCCGCCCGAGGTGGAAGCCGAGTCTCACCCGTCGGCCTTTGGTTTTCCTGCTTGCGCCAACCCGCTCAAGGCTCCGTGGCCGCCGGGAGTTGACTGCCGCGTGATCCACCACGGCCCGAGAGGCCACCTCTTCCAGTTGCGCCCGGGGGCGCTCATGGAGGACGGCTGGTACCGGAAACTCATGATGCCGAGGCTGTCTTTGAACTGAGAAATCAAATGGCCGAGCTCAACCCGAAACCAAACAGCAGCACGAAGCTCCAACACCAGAGGCTCGCCATCGTCGCGAGTCGGCAAGGGTTCGACATCCACCAAGCCCGCAAGCTGGTCGGCGGCTCAGTGTGCAAGCTGTCGGCGGCCGAGTGCTCGAAGTGGATCAAGCACTTCTCCGGCCAGGACCTGCCCAATCCGCCGGGCCGAAAGCCCCGCGCGTACAAGGGCAAACCGACGCCAGGCACCACGCGCATGATCAAACCGGATCAGATCCAGCAGATCGACCGGCTGGGCTACAACTACTTCGGACGTGACGACCTGTATTATTCCTGGTTGTACAAGAACTTCAACGTAAGAGATCCGTACGACCTCGCCACGGCCAAGCGTGCCGGCCAGGTGATAAGGGTACTCAAACAGATGCTCGCCCGACGAGTTCAGAAACGCGACCGTGAGTACGGAGCCGCGACCGTGAGGGAGCGGACCTAACCACAGAGAACGCAGAGAGCACAGAGAAAGGAAGGATTCAACGATGAAGACGCGATGGATTGCGACGGTACTGGCAGCCACGTTCGTTGTCACCGCTCCGGTGCGGGCTCAAGGGCTGGGGCCGGTACCGGGTTGGGTCGAGTGCAATTCGATCAGTCATGTGGACGGCACGGTCGCGGGGCTCGACGAGTGGAACGGGATCTCGGACGTGGCGATTGTGTCCAGCACGGAAGGTAGCGGGGCGGCGGTCTACACCAAGCTGATGGCCCTCAAACCGGCCGCTTTGCGGATCGTGCCGGGGATCAAGACATACGGATGTCCAGGGTGCATGCCCTCCAAGGAAGACAAGAAGAATTCGCAGGCCTACGACTACGCAAACGACCCGGCCGGCTACGAGTACGCGGACGCCGCCCACTGGAACCGGATCGCCCTCAAGGCTTTGGAGATCGAGGACATCACCGGCGGCGACACCGTCCTCCTCGAAAGCGAAACCGCTCTGTGGAAGTTCCATCACGGGGCTCCCATCGACCTGGACCAACTGGCCGCGTCGCTGGCCGTGTTACGTGACACCGGGCTCACCTTCCTCTGGTACTTCCCCAACATCAGGGCCAACAGCCTGAAGGCGCCGAACCTACGGGCCGATTCCATGGCCCTGGTCGAGACCATCGAGGCCGCCGTACCGCGGTCGATCTTCGTGGTGTCGTACACCGGCTATTGGCGGTGGACGGGCCACGAGGTCGAGAACCGGGCTTTGATGCGGGCCCTGGTCGGCGACGAGCGGATCATCGAGATCCTCTTGTGTTCGCCGGACGGCGGCGGCCTCAAGAAAGCGCGACACACACCCGAGGACGTGATCGGCCTTCTGCCGTACATGGCCCGCAAGCGGGCGATCGTCTACACAGGCCGAGCGTGGTTTGAGTCTACGGGCAAGGCGTTCAACGACCTGCGCGCCCGCCGGGCGTTTGCGGAGTTGGTACCGAAGTGAAGGCAGAGCCGCGACCGTGAGCACGGAGCCGTGACCGTGAGTACGGAGCCGCGACCGTGAGGGAGCGGAGGGCACAAGGATGAAGGTTGAATGATGAAACGACTCGCCTGGCTCGTCGCAATCGCCGCCGTCGTGACGTGCGGCATCGTAGTCGCGGCCCGTCCCGCAGCACGCTCCACGAAGCTCTATGTGTGCGGACGCCAGGGCGATGTTCTCATACTGGTTGAACGCCGCGCCGAGTGCGTCGGCGACTCGAAGGTGATCGCAGGCGCCAGGGTTACGCTAGCACACACTGTCCCAAGGGGGCGCGATGAGTAACGTAATTCAGCATTCACTATCCACGATTCCGCACGCCGACCGCAGGTCGGCCGACGTCCTCGGTCTTGCCGAATCACTGTTCGGCGTGCGCGCGTATCGCCCGCTCCAGGCGGAGGCCATCGAAGCCGCCCTGGCAGGCCGCGACTCGCTCGTGGTCATGCCCACCGGCGGCGGCAAGAGCCTTTGCTATCAGCTCCCGGCGCTCGTCAACGTCGGCCCGACAGTCGTGGTCTCGCCGCTGATCGCGTTGATGAAAGACCAGGTCGATCGACTTCAAGCTCGCGGCATTCCGGCCCGGTTCCTCAACAGCGGCCAACACCCGACCGAGCAGGAGCAGATCGAGAAGGAGGCCGTCGAGGGCAAGTACCGGTTGCTGTACGTGTCGCCCGAACGCTGCACGTCGCCCGGCTTCATCACCACGCTGTTGAAATGCAACCCGGCCGCGTTCGTCATCGACGAGGCCCACTGCATCACTCAGTGGGGTCACGACTTTAGGCCCGCGTACGGCAGCCTCGGCAACCTCCGCAAGCTCTTTCCCAAGGCGCCGATCCACGCCTTCACCGCGACCGCCAGGCCGACAGTGCGCGGCAAGATCGTCGAGGCTCTCGGCCTGCGCGATCCCGTCGTCCTCGTCGGCGACTTCGACCGACCGAACCTCACGCTCCGCGTTGTCGAACGCGACTGGACGTTCGTGGGTCGGTTGCTCTCCGCCGAGCCGCGCGGCCACGGCATCATCTACTGCATGACGAGGGCGGAGACCTCGGCGCTCGCCGAGGAACTCGACGCCGAGGGCTGCTGCGCCATGGCCTACCACGCCGGCATGGACGACGACGCCCGGCGCAGCGTTCAGGATTGGTTCATGAAAGAGGACGGGCCCGACAAGATCGTCGTAGCCACGATCGCCTTCGGCATGGGCATAGATCACCCCAACGTCCGCTTCGTGTACCACGCCTCGATGCCGAGCTCGATGGAGGTCTATCACCAGGAGATCGGCCGCGCCGGCCGCGACGGCCGGCCCGCCGAGTGCGTGATCTTCTACGCCCGCAACGACTACGACAGGTGGTGCGAACTGCTGGAGGTCGACCGTGCGGCGATCGCCGAATACGGCAGGACGCACGGCCTCGGCGGCGAGCATCCGGACTTTCCAAAGCGACACGCTCTCGACTGCATGGCGTCCTACTGCGACTCGAAGTCCCCGCGGTGCCGCCACCGCCAGATCACCGACTACTTCGATCAGCCGTACGCCCGCGACAACTGCGGCGCGTGCGAAGTGTGTATGGATCAGAGCCGCGACCGCGAGGGAGCGGACGACGCGACACAAGCGAGCGGAGGAGACGAAGCAGCCCCACGGAATACCACTGTTACCACGGAGGTTCGAGCCAGCAAGATAGGAGATCTGTCATGGCCAAGTTCGACACACTGATTACCGGCGCCTACAAGCAGCACAACCTGATGGTGCGTCACGCCAACGGCGTCTTCGCCGCCTTGAAGAGTTTTCGTCGAGCGGCGTACCGATTCACCAAGACGATCATCGAGCTTCAAGAGAATCATCACAACCAGTTGCTCGCTCTCGTCACCACGAAGACCCGGTCCATCGACGACTGGATGGACGAACACTTCGCCCCTCTCGAACAGAACTTCAACGAGGACCGGCGTAAGCTCTTCGCCGCCATCAAGGAAGGCATCACCGAGAAGAACTACGTCAACGAGGGTGTCATCTACATGGTCCGCAGACGCGCCGGCAACACGCGCCACATCGCCCACGCCGACGTCGACGCTCCGCTGCCGACCGCGCCGATGTCCGACGCCGACAAGATCGCCGACCTGACCGCCCGCTTCGAGGCCGCCCGGTCGGAGGTCCGCGGTCTGCGCAGCGACCTGCGAACCGCCCTGGCTGACAACGACCTCCAGCGTAAGGCTATCGACCGC
>CBDUZY010000294.1:0-4474 GCA_965371825.1 uncultured bacterium | reverse complement strand
TCCCATTGCCAGCGGGCACCGTTGCGACTGCCGTAAACGTGCGGCCAGTCGATCCGGCTCAGGAGTTGATCGCCGGCAAAGAACGCAACCGCGAAGCCGATTGTCATCAACGCGGCCTTGCGTCCGTTTGCCATCGGTTTAACCACTCCGTCGCTCACGTCGACTCGTCCTCAGAACTGAAAGTAAATAAACGGTTTCGCATCCGGGCTTATCAACACCAGCGCCCACATGCACGCGGCGGCGAGGGCTCCTTGCCCGAAGGCGGGCAGTCGGGCAAACCTGTCCGCGAGGTCCCTCATTACCGGAAGAAGATGCGCCGCCCAGCAGGCGAGCACGATAAGCGCGATCCGCTTCCCTCGAAGCTCGCCGCTAAAGTCCGTAAGGCTTACGAGCATCGCCTGCACAGTCGCCCAGTCGGGAGCCCTGAACAGCAGCCAGCCAAGACACGACAGGTGGAACATCAACAAGATACGCACGATACGATAAGAGAACGGTTGTGACTCGATATCGATCGGTTGGCGACTACCGCGGATGACGCGTTCACCGGTAAGCAAGACTCCGTGGTAGACGCCCCAGGCGACGAATGTCCATGCCGCACCGTGCCACAAACCGCCGAGGGCCATGGTGATGAAGAGATTGCGCACCGTGAGCAGCCTGCCGAGCCTCGATCCGCCGAGCGAGATGTACAGGTAATCTCGCAGCCAGGTCGACAAGGTGATGTGCCATCGCCGCCAGAACTCCGACGGTGAGGCGGCGAGGTAGGGGCGGTTGAAGTTCTCGGGCAGTTTGATGCCGAGCAGTCGCCCGACACCCAGAGCGACGTCGGTGTAACCGGAGAAGTCCATGTAGATCTGGAAGGCGTACGCGTACAGGCCTATCCATGCGGAGAGCCCCGTGTAACTTCCGGGCTCGGCGAAGACGGCGTCGACGTAGAGTGACAGAGTGTCGGCTACGACCATCTTCTTGAACAGGCCGCGGAAGATGCGGTAGACACCGGCAGACAGGTCAACGTCGGCGAAGCGTCGATCGGTGTTGATCTGGGGCAGCAGCTCGCGAGCTCTTACGATCGGCCCGGCTACAAGCTGTGGGAAGCACGATACGTAGACTGCGAAGTCCAACAGTCTTCGCTCCGGTTTCGCGCCGCGGTAAACGTCTATCGTGTAGGACATCGTCTGAAACGTGTAGAACGAGATGCCCATCGGGAGGATGACGTCAAGCGTCGGCAAGCTGTTGTCGTAGCCCAGGGCGATGAGCAGCGACGCGGCTGAGTCCCGAAAGAAGTTGAAGTACTTGAATGATCCCAGGATGCCGAGGTTGGTAACGATGCTGATGAGCAGAATCAGCTTGCGCCGCGATCGATCGGTTGAGCGCCCCATCACCTGGCCACAGGTGTAGTCGACGACGGTGCTCAGGATCAGCAGGCTGGTGAAACGCCAGTCCCACCACGAGTAGAAGAAGTAGCTGCCGGCAAGCATTACCCAGCGGCGTTCGCGGCCGCGCGTAATCCAGTACGCCACGAGGATGGCGGGAAGGAACAAGGCGAATGCCGCGCTGTTGAAGAGCATCTTGTCTACTCTTTCACGCCCCAAGTGCCGCGGCCGGGTTCCATGCCAACCTACGGACGCACCGTCCGCGGTCACCCGGCCGACGGGTCGAGAATCTGCGTTCTTATCGGAAGCTTGGCGGCCCAGGTGTCGTTAGGCTGCCCCGCGGCGACCGCTGCCGATCGGCGCGGATTGACGTACGGCACTCCGATGGATATGTTAAGCGTCCCTGTACGCGCGGGATCGGCGTAGGCGCAAAGAAGAAAATCAGATACATTAAAATGTCTGGATATTACGATATATTCTCAGGCAATGAAACGACGATCCAAATCAGCCCAGAAGCTCATCAGCCTCGAACGAATGGGGGAGGCGGCCGAGTGTCTCCGTACGCTCGCCCACCCGCATCGTTTGCGAATGGTACAGATCTTGCTACGCGAAGAGCGTACGGTCGGAGATCTTGCCGACGCCTGCGGCATCGCGAGCCATGTGGCGTCGGAGCACCTGCGGCGGATGCGGGATCGCGGATTGCTCGAGTGTCGCCATGACGGGCGTAAGCGGTTCTACAGCGTCGCCGAATCGGGCCTGAAGAGCATCATGGGATGCATAGAGGTTCGCTTCGGTGGGTCGGCGGCTTCTTCGTCGCGAGCGAAACACCGTAGCCGTTAGGTGTGTCTCGCGCGTTGTGCCTCGATGCGATAAGGCTTCGTCGCTGGCGAGAGAGCTCTACGATGCCCGGCGGTGCGTCCTCGAGAGAGTTACGGTGGTCGCGTCGACCGCCGAGTTTGCAGCGTCCGAGATTCGGAAGAAGAGGTCACTCAGTTGTGGGGGAAAACCGGTGCGAATCACGGCGACGGAGGCCATACTCGGCTGAATCGAGCAGGCCATACGGATAGGATGCCGGTTGCGGTTCGGTAACTGGGAAATGTCAGATTCTGGTAAGCAGTTTGCTTGTATTTAGGGGTATGCGGGTCGGATGGTTGGCGCGGCCGCCGGTGCTCCGCGTGGCAAAGATTTCAGCGATTGAAGGGAGTGTGCACATGACTGCGACACGACGTTTCGTTTCTATTGGGTTGCTGGTGGTCCTTGGCGCTGCCGTGGGCGGCTGTCCGATCATTCCGCCCGAGCCAACGCCCGAAGCGGTTCTCGAGGGCGATTGGACAACGGATTCGGGGGAAGGTGTCATTGCCTTCGTGCGGTTCGATGAGAACGGCATTGTGACGACGATCTTCGCCATCCTGGAAGACGGCACGACGGTGCAGCTCGAGCCGGATGGCTCCACGACAGCGCTCGATGGCAATGACGTTACGATTACGTTCACGACCGACAACGGGGAGGTGACCTTCGAGGGTACGCTCTCGGACGACGAGAACACGCTGGAGGGCACCCTGACCCGTACGATCGAGATCGGTGGGGACGGCGGCAGTGGCGTGATCACGATTCCGGAAGGCGACGTGACGCTGGTGCGCGTCGACTGCACGGCTGATGAGGATTGCGCTGAGGGCGAGGTCTGCACCGATGGCGAGTGCGTCGCGGGTCAGGATGATCCCCTGCACAAGACGCTCCTCGAGAGTCTCGGCGATCCGAACTACCAGGGAACCCAGACCTGCCTGACTTGCCATTCGGATCACGCTGCGGACATCATGGAGACCGCTCACTGGAACTGGAGCGGCGCGGCGAACAACATCGCGGGCTTGGAGGATGAGACGCACGGGAAAGTCGACCTCATAAACAACTTCTGCGTGTCTCTCGGCAGCAACGAGGGTCGCTGCACACAATGTCATATCAGCTACGGTTGGAAGTCCGGGATCGACGAGGAGACGTTCTTCAACACGCCCGAGAACATTGACTGCCTCATCTGTCACGATACGACTGGAACGTACCGCAAGCACGCCAGCGCCAACGGCGGCGGAGGCCCCGCGTCACTCCTGGTTGAAGGAGAAGTGGTGCCTGTAACCGAGATGTCTGAACTCAACGGCGTGGCGTACAACGTCGGGACGCCCTCTCGCACGAACTGCGGCCTATGCCACTACTTCGCCGGGGGTGACAACAATGTCAAACATGGCGATCTTTCGACGGATCTGAACGAGGCAACCAACGACCAGGACGTCCACATGGGTGGTCTCGATTACACCTGTCAGCAGTGCCACGTTTCGCAGAATCATAAGATCGCCGGCACCACGGCGTTGCACAGCGACGAAGGCGAGGTGGCATGTACGGATTGCCACAACGAAGCCGACCTGCACAGTGCGAACCCGTTGTACAACAATCATCTCGACAGGGTTGCCTGCCAGGTGTGCCACATTCCGGCGTTCGCCCGCACGATGGCGACCAATGTCGCCTGGTACTGGGATGAGGCGGGAGAGGACCGTGAAGATATTCCACTCCAGTTCGACAGATCGACTTACAGCAAGAAGAAGGGCAGGTTCGAGTGGGATATGAATGTCACTCCCTCGTACCGGTGGTTCGACGGGGAGTGGGCCCGGAAGGTTGTTAACGTTAGCGACACGTACACCGAGGCTGGCACCGAAGAAGATCCTGTCGTTCTAGCCGCCCCGACCGCCACTGCGGAAACCGAAGGTGCGATGATCTATCCGTTCAAGAGGATGATCGGCCGACAGCCGGCTGATCCGATCAACCAGCGGATGCTTGTACCACATCTGTTCGGAACTGGTCCCGGTCCCGATCCCTACTGGATTTCGTATGACTGGGGCTTGGCCTTGGCCGAGGGCGCGGCGTACGCCGGTCAGGACTACAGCGGTGAGTATGCGTTCGTCAATACGCTGATGTACATGAGCATCAACCACGAAGTGGCTCCTGCCACGGAGGCACTGCAATGCGCCAATTGCCACGGCAACGCGGATTTCTGGGAGCACCTCGGGATCGACGATCCGACGGGTGGCTCCTAGCGTCTGTTCAAGTTTGCCGATCCT
>CBDUZY010000293.1:0-4490 GCA_965371825.1 uncultured bacterium | reverse complement strand
CAGTGCGAACAGCGTCACCGCCGCGGGCAGGAGTGCCGGCCAGGCGGTGTCGATCGTCCTGCTGGAGTCCTCCGCCCATCCGAGAAGTTCCGTCGCGTAGACGATTACGTCGCAGGCGTGCGGAACAGCATAATCGCCGAAAAAGAGGACGAATAGGATGAGTGCGCTAAGGCCCACATGGTGTCGAAGCACCGGTAGCACGACTTGTCCGAAGGCCCGCAGCGGCGACGTCGACAGGAGTGCCGCCTCATAGGCGCGGCGACCGATGCGCGACCATCCGCTTCCGATTATGATTGCCGGGATCGGCCAGGCCCAAAGGGCCCAAACGGCGATGCAGCGAAGATGCGGATCGAGCGTGCGCGGGAGGACGCGCTCCCAGCCGAAGGCATAAACCATCGGCGGGCACATTAGCGCCGCGATCAGACAAGCGGCGATGAGCGGACGTCGAGAGAGGCGGCAGCCCCGGCCGACTACGAAGGCTCCTGGAATCGCGACGAGCATGCACACGCAGACCGCTGCTGTCGCGAGCCACCCGGTTCGCCACAACAGACCCCACTGACGCGCGGAGAACAGATAACCGCCGACAGGAGCGCTGCCTTGGGCGATGCTGGTCATAACCAGGGCGACCGTCGGCCAAACGATCGCCGCAACGAACATGGCCCAGCAGCTTGCGACGATGGAAGTTGTCAAGGCACGCCGAATCATCGGATCAGTATTTCACGGACGGCGCGGTCGGCTTCGTCCATCGCATCGACGATCCGCTCGAACCCCACCTTGGACTCCGCAGGCCAGGCGAGGCTGAGCTCCCTCCGGAGGGCCTCCCGGACGGGGATGTTCCGTGAGTCACTCTGCGCCAAGAGACGCTCCACCTCGGCGGAAACCAGAAAGTCCACGAGCCTTCGCGCCGCGCGACTGTTCGGACCCCCGCGAACGAGAGCGACAGAGCACGGAATCAGGAGAGTCCCGCCATCGCCCATGTCCAGGTAACGCAGGTCAAGCGATCCGCCGGCGCGCTGGGCGACCCATACGTCGTCGGTATCGGTTGCGGCTAGAGCTGCCCTCCCGGCAAGGACGGCCCGAACGGTCGCGCTGTTGCCGTCGGCAATGGTGGCGCCGCCGTCGCGGAGCTTGGTCAGGAATTCGCGACCGCGCTTGTTTCCCCAGAGAGCAAACATGGCTGCGACGTGCCCTCGCGTCGTTCCGAACAGCGGGTTGGCAATTGCGGTTCGGGCGGCGAAGCGCTTCTCCGCAAGATCGGCCCATCGCACCGGCAGCTCGGAAGGAGGCGTCTTCGCAGGGTCGAATGCGATCACACGAGCACGGGCGGCCAGCGCCGTCCAGCGGTGCTCGCGGTCGCGGTATCGCCCGGGTATGCCGGCGGCTGCGGGCGAGTCGTAAGGCTCCAACAAGCCCATCCGTGCAAGCCGGATCGTGTTGAACAGCTCACCCGACCAGAAGAGGTCGGCCCGAGGTCGACCGGACTGCGACTCCCGGATGATCCGGTTGACGAGCCCCGTGGTCTTGCCCGCCTCCGAATCGTAGATGACGTCAACGGTGACTCCGGTGTCGGCTTCGAAGCGTTCCAGCACTCCTCGGGCGAAGGCCTCGTCGACACTGCAGTAAACCACGAGCCTGGATGGAGCGGATTCGTCGGACCGATCGCTCCGCTCGCAGCCGGCTCCCGCTGCTAGGGCGATCACGGCACTTGCGGTGACGGCGGACAGGCGTAATCGTGGGCTGATCATCGGTCGGTCCCTTCACTCGCGCCTGTTGCTCATTCGACGTAAACGGCGGGCAGGCGGAGCGATGCCCATTGTGTGCGGTTCTGACGTGCCCGACAACCGCCGAAAGGACCGCCCCGCTGGGCCGGCGGGCGTTGACGGTTTCGCACGAGGTCTGTAGAGTCCGACACCTATCAAACGGACCAACCGAGGCGGGCCGGCCGAGTTTCCGTGTTCGCCCCTGGTTGAGACCGCAGCCCCCATCGTCTAGAGGCCTAGGACACCGGCTTTTCATGCCGGCAACAGGGGTTCGAGTCCCCTTGGGGGTGGTCATCCGCCGAGAGCCACCGGACCGGGCGACCCGAGGTCAAAGAGGCGTCGAGTCAAGTCGAGTCCGCTAAACGCCCGATCAATCTCTTACCGCAAGCGTTTCGTGAATGGAACACCCGCCGGTGCGGTGCTCCATCGGCGGCGCGGCGTTCACAATTGGCAGGAGAGCGGTCGAATCAACACGACGGTTCACTTGAACGAGCTCGAGTTCCTGGCCCGGCGCCGGGGCGCCCTGCGGTTCCGTCTGCTGCGAGAGTGGTGCTTTGTCCGGGCGGCCGCTCGACATTTTCGCTGGCGCCTCCTGGTGTTGCTCGTAGTTCTGGTGGGAGGCGGTCTGCTCTTTCAGCACTACGAACCGGAGAAGAACCTGTCGCTTGCCGAGGCTGCCTACTATACGTGGAGCCTTGTCTTCGGCGAGCCGCCGGAGGCCTTCCCGAAGGCGCACGCCCTGAGACTGCTCTTTTTTCTGGTCCCCGTTCTGGGGTTCACGGTGATCATCGAGGGAATGATCGATTTCGCTTTTCTGTTACGTGACCGACGAAGGTACGAACGAAGCTGGTGTAAAATGATGGCTGCATCACTATCGAATCACATCGTGATCGTGGGTTTCGGACGGCTCGGTTACCGGATTTTCCGTGTGCTGCGCCGCCTCGGTGAGCCCATCGTCGTGATCGAACGCGAAGCGAACAACAGGTTCCTCGAGGAGGTTCGCCGGGACGGGTCGCCTTTGATTATCGGCGACGCACGGGATGACACAGTGCTCGAGGAGGCGAACGTCGCGTCCGCCCGAAGCGTTGTCATTGCCATGGATGACGATCTGGCGAATCTCGAGGTCGCTCTAGACTCTCGTCGGCTCCGGCCCGGAATCGGGGTGGTGCTGCGTATGTTCGACCAGAACATGGCCGATAAGATTCGCGAGGGGTTCGACATCCATTTGGCCATGTCGCAGTCGGCACAGTCGGCCCCCGCCTTCGCAACGGCCGCAATCGATCCGTCCATAGTGAGCAGCTTCAGCGTGGACGACGAGCTTGTCGTAATGCAACAGTGGAGTGCTCGTGAAGGTGGACCGCTCGCCGGCAAGACCGTAGGTCAGATCATGACGGACCTGGGTTGCGGCGTGACACGGTTGCGATCCGGCCGGGAGGATCCGAGGCTCTTCCCGTCTCCGGACACCCGCGTCAAGGCGGGCGACGAGCTGCTCGTGCAAGGTCCGTTCTCGACGATGGCCAAGCTCAAGGCCGACGGACGCCAATAATCCAGGTCGTCGCTTGCTCAGCCTACCCTGGCAATTCCCCCTCATTTCGTGGTTTGCCGCGTGCTCCTTCGTTTCGTACGTTTGAAGTGAAGCAATCCACCAAACCCTCAGCCCGATAACGCCTTCACCCCGGATGGGGTGGACGGAAAAGAAAGGTAACCATGAGCCAAAGACGTGCGAAGAGATCCCGCAGAAAGCTCAACGGCAAGAGTACGCACCGCCCGGATGTCCGCGACGCCGATCCGTCGCCCAAGCCGAGTTTCGAAATCGAGCAGCTCGAGCCGCGGATTCTGCTGTCGGCCACCTGGACGGGAACTGCCGCCGACGACGTGTTCACAGGCACGACGCACGCCGACGAAGCGTACGGACTCGACGGCAACGACGAGCTGCACGGCGATGACAAGAACGACGCCCTGTACGGCGGCGCCGGTGACGACCAGCTCTTTGGCGACTCGGGTCACGACACGTTAGACGGCGGGGCCGGTACCGATCAACTCTTCGGTGGGCAGGGCAACGACGTCCTGATCAGTGGCGGCGGCAACGACGTCATGGATGGCGGGATCGGCAACGACACGTTCCAGTTTACCGGCGCTCAGAATGGTGACGTAATCACTGTGGTCGGCGACAGCGGTGGTCAGGACAAGATCGATCTGTCCGGGTACGCCAACAACCAGATCACCGACGACGGCTCGGCGATCACTGTCGATATGGGCGGCGGACAGTCGTTCACCGTTAACTACACCGAGGTCAGCAAGATCGTCAGCAGCGAGGGCAATTACGTGCCCGGAGAACTCGGCGGTGGTGGGAACGACACCCCAGACGCGGTTGACGACTCGGTATCGACCAGCGAGGACACGGCTGTGACCACCGGTGACCTGTTGGCCAACGACAGCGATCCGGAGGGTGACCCGCTTACGGTCGACTCGTTCACTCAGGGCGGCAACGGCAGCGTGGCCTACAACGGTGACGGGACGTTCACGTACACTCCGAACGCCAACTTCAGCGGTACGGACACGTTCACCTACACGGTGGACGACGGCAACGGTGGCCAGGACACGGCCACGGTCACCGTGACGGTGGGTGCTGCCAACGACGCTCCCGGCGCCGTCGATGATTCGGTGAGCACTGCCGAGGACACGGCTGTGACCACCGGTGACCTGTTGGCCAACGACAGCGATCCGGAG
>CBDUZY010000292.1:0-4497 GCA_965371825.1 uncultured bacterium | reverse complement strand
CTCTGCTCTCGGCGCTCGCTCGCCTACCGGCTATTCCCTCAAGAACATCCCCAAAAATCTACGTCAATCTCGCCGCGCGGGCTCCCAACAGGTCGGGATTCCATTCCGCCCGCGGCTCGGACCGGTCTCTGGACCGGCTCTAGGTCCTTGTCTCCGAGCCGCCGACGACGCCGGTCGAGGCCGCACCCGAAGTCAACTCGGTCTTCTTGCGAAACGCCCTAGCCTGGGCGTCCCGGGACACCGTGAGGATCTGCTCGCGGCGATGATCGTCAATGGCGGTGTCCTCGATTATCTTGCCGTCGCGCATCTGAATCATCCGGTCAGCCCGGGCGGCAACCTCCATCTCGTGCGTAACGAGTACTATGGTGATTCCACTGCCGTGCAGTTCGTGGAAGATCTCCATGATCTGCCGGCCGGTCTTGGTGTCGAGGTTGCCCGTCGGTTCATCAGCAAGGAGCAACTGCGGTTTGTTGACGATCGCCCGGGCGATGGCCACACGCTGACACTCTCCGCCGGACATCTCGCCGGGCTTGTGCTTGGCACGCTGCGCAAGTCCCACGCGTTCGAGCGCTTCGCGGGCGGTTTTCCTGCTGAATGAGCGGCGCGTATAGACCACCGGAAGGAGGACGTTGTCCAGAGCGGTAGTCCGGTTGATCAGGTTGAACGTCTGGAACACGAATCCGATCTGCAGGTTGCGGATCTTGGCGAGCTGCTTGTCGGACATCACGCTCACGGTCTCTCCGCAAAACCGCAACACGCCAGAAGTCGGGCGATCGAGGCAACCGATGATGTGCATCAGCGTGCTCTTGCCGCTGCCGGACGGACCGATCAGGCTCACGAACTCTCCCGGCTCAATGTGGAGATCGACACCGTCGAGAGCGTGTACCACGGAGTCGCCCATCTGGTACTCTTTGCGGAGTTGTTCAGCCTGAATCATGAGGAAAGTCGACCGGTAAGCCTATCCGTTTCCCTGCCGGTGGGTTCACCACAATCGGGAGTCGAGACCCCGCAGACGCCCGGCAATCTCATAAGTCGCCACGCACCGCGGATTCGCCTCACACACCATCCGTCCCGGCGTTTCTAGCCCTTGTCTCAGTCCGGCTTAACCGGCAGCTTCGTGTATACAGTCGTTCCTTCGGAAAGACCCTCGCGTACCTCGGAGTAGTTTCCGTTGTCCAGACCGAACTTGCAGGCGATGAACTCTGTCTCTCGTTCGTTCGGATCGCTGTCGGGTTTCGGAACGTACACGCCTAACTTGCCGTCCCCACTTTCGTGGATGGCCTCGTTCGGACAGAGGACGACATCGGCAACGTGTTCGGAGGTGAACCGTACGTCCGCCCGCATTCCCGAGAGCAGCAGGTCGCGGTTGTCGCTTGTTACAACGACGTCCACCAAGTAGGTAACCACCCCGCTGAGCGTCGTTGGTTCCGGGTAGATCCGCTCGACAACTCCCGTGAACTCCTCTTCGCGAAACGACTCAACGGTGATCCGCGGCGGGTGCTCGACCGCGGCGATGGCGTCGGCGAAGGACTCCGGCATTTGCACCGATCCTTCGTGGCCGGGCTTCGCCCACTCCGGAGCGATTGCCAGAATCCGCCCAATGTCCGATTCGTCGACTTCCGCGCGCACGAGCAGGCGGTCGACATCGAGAACGATCGCGAGGACCGTCCCCCCCGTCAGGGTTGTCTTACCGCCCTGGATCACCTCGCCGATTTGCGTGGTGATATCAGCGAGCACGCCGTCAATGGGGGAGACTATGTCGGTTTCGGCCAGTCGCTTCTCGGCGTCGGCGAGCGTGTTCTTGCTCGCTCCATAGGCTGCCTCCCCCTCGGTAACGGCGTGTTGAGCCCGCGGAATAGCCAGCCTCGCCTTCTCGAGCGTCGCCTTGGCAGCCGCAAGCTGGGCGACTTGACGGAGGTACTCCGTATCGCGCAGAAGAACCTCCTCCTCGTTCGTCTGTGTCCGGTCGAGCTTCTCGATCTTCTCCTTACGGAAGAGCGCATATGCCACGGCCGGCACGAGTTGGTCGACCTGCGCTTGTGCACCTGCGAGATCGGCACCGCGGGCCTGCTCGAGGGCGATTCTGGCGGTATCCAAGCGGGCCTTGGCGATCTGAAGTTCCTGCTCGGCCCGGTTGACGTTGCGCTTCTCGTCATCCGGCTGAAGTCGGATCAGCAGGTCACCGGCGCTCACGAGTTCGCCGGGACGCCTGGCGATCTCGATCACTTCACCACTGGCTTCGGACTTGACCTCCACGCGCAGCGCAGGCCTCACCTCGCCGGTTGCGTTGATCGGGATTGTCAGATCACCGCGAACGAGCGTCTCTGTCTTGCCTTCGATGTTGGCAATAGAAAGTCGTAGCGTGGTCGCCGCGTAGTAACCCACGACAATGACGACAAGGACCAGGAAAGCGATAATACCGTTCTTCATCTCTGTATCGCCACCGAGGAAGGAGTGAATTCGAGGCCGAACGTATCAGCCACCGGTTTGTTCGTAACCTTGCCTCTTTCGATGTTGATGCCCTCCGCCGGAAGGGGATCCTGTTGGCACGCCTCTTTGCAGCCCAGGTCCCCCAGCCTCAGGGCGTCAGGGAGCGTCGCATCGGTCAAGGCGTAGGTGGAAGTCCGACCGACCGCCCCCGCACCGGTCTCGACCGGGACCCGGGTTCCGCGCCGAACGAGTTCATCGACACCCACCGGCGTCATGCCGATTCGATACTCGGATGTCTTCGTTTCCTTTGGAACGCCAACGGTCATAGCCACAAACACTCCACCTAAAAAGCGATCGACGACGCTGGACTATATCGCCCGTCGGGTGGTGACGCAATCCGGGTCGGCACGCCGGCTAACGCCAGCAAGAGCCCTGTCCGAACTTGTCGACTTCTGTTTGGACCCAGGGGCGGAAGCTCCGCGGGCGATCCAACCACCGAGCGTGGAAACCACCCTCATCCAGGCCGGTGCTTCGAGCAAGGGGCGACTCGCACGCCCTGCCGATCCAGCACGATGCGAACCGCTCCATCGTCAGCCGTGTTGTAGGACGTGGTGTCGCCGACTATGTCCGCTAGCTCGGAATCGGCGTGGCCGGCGCCCTTCATGCCCCGGTCCGCTCGCTCGCCACTGGAGCGAATAACGGCATAGGGGTTCACCGCTTCGACGAACGCCCGCGTCGTCGACCGAACGCTGCCGTGATGTGGTAGCACAAGGACGTCGGCGCGAAGGTCCCCTCGATTCAACAAGGCAGCCTCCGATCGTGCCTCGATGTCGCCGGTCAACAGGACCGAGCGGCCCGCAAAGGAAACCCGCAGAACGGTCGAAGTGTCGTTCGCCGACAGTTTTGACTCTAGCTCATCATTCCATCCGCCCGGCGGCGACAACATCTCGAACGTCGCCCCGCCCAACTCCCAGCGCCCTGCGGATGGATCGAGAGTCTTCACTTCATGTCCCCGCGCGGCGAGAAGCTCGAGAAGCCGCCTGCTTGGTGAGCGCGGTCCGCTCTTGCCATCGAAGTAACCGTTGATGTAGATCGGACCGGTATGGACCTCGTCAATTACCGTCGGAATCCCGCTGAAGTGGTCCAGGTTTGGATGACTTATATAGACTCGATCCACGCTCCGAATCCCACGGTGACGAAGAAACGGCACTACCGTGTTACGACCGACGTCGGAGGCGTAAGACGTGCCCGCGTCGTAGAGAACGGTCTGACCTTCGGGCAGTTCGATTACAGTCGCGGCCGCGTGTCCAACGGAGAGTACGGTCACCACGAGACGGTCCGCGGACGCACGCGGCAAGTGCCACATCGTAACACCTACGATGAACGCGGTGACCGCCGCCCCACACGCGACGTTGCCGAGTGGCGAGGGCACGAACCGCGACGGGCGTGGCGCCGTAGCCCGGGGGATCGTCGATCGCATCCACTGATAACGCAGGACGAGGGCCGCAAGAAGCGTGACGTATGTCGCGAGCACCCACCACGGCGGACTTGTAACCGGCACCGACGCACCGGGCAGCCCGGCCATACGGTCGACGACGCCTAGCAGCAATGAGTTGATCGCGCTGAGCATGTCGCCGGTGAGCCCTCCCAGCGTCGGCGAGATTGCCCCGAGGAGGATTCTCGCAAATCCCAACCCCATCGCGAGGGTGATCAGGGGCATTAGCAATAGCGAGTTGAAAGCTCCCCAGGGGTGAACCAGGCCGAAGTGGGTTGCAACAACCGGGAGGCCAGCCAGCCAGGCCGCCATCGTTATGAATAAACCCTGCCAAAAATACCGGAGAACCCACGCCCACCCCCGTCGCAAAGCTCCGGGCGGACTGCGCTGGTCCCGCCCCGCACGGGCCAGCGCTCGATCCTCTTCGGCAAAACGTCGTCTCAGAATCAGCCGCTCGAACAGTAACCGTCCCTCCCCGAGACCAACTCGCAGCGCCGGGGCCAGGTATCCGACACCAAGCACCGCCGCAAACGAGAGCTGAAACCCGACGTCAAACGGCGCCGTCGGAGTAA
>CBDUZY010000291.1:0-4540 GCA_965371825.1 uncultured bacterium | reverse complement strand
TGCACCACGCAAGACTCGCTTCCGGCTGCTGGCCAAGCTTTACCGGGCAGCCCACATCGGACTGCTGGGTTCCCTTCGAAAGGTTTCAACCGACTATCTCATGCGGCTTCCCCCTTTCCCAAGCTTCGCCTGGCGCAAGGATGGGGTTTCCGGGAGGCACACCCGGTTCATCCATCCCGCGATCGCGATGAGCAGGACGTTCCATGGGTTCAGATGCATGGTGCTGACTGTAACTCGCGGAATCCGGGTCGTGAAGGAGAGCTGTGAACCGCGACAACGGTTACGGTGCTCGGCGCAATCGGCCTTGACCACCAGCAACGAAAAGCGGAAAATCGGCGCCAGCTGAATAATGAAACCTTACGCTCCCGGGCTTAGGCTCTGTCGTGGAGGTCAGCGATGATGAGTGATGATTTGGTGGTTACGATCGCCGGGGGTGGAGCAAGCGCCCACGTCCTGATCCCGCTGCTGGCAAGCGCCGGTCACACGGTGCAACTGCTGACCCGCCGGCCGGCCGATTGGTCGCGACGCATCGAGTTGCAGCAGCAGTCGATCGACGAGGAGATCGAACGGACCCTCACCGGCACCCTGAGTCGGGCGACGGACGATCCGGCCGCTGTAATCCCGGAAAGCGACGTCGTCATACTCTGCATGCCGGTTTGCAGCTATCGCGCCGCGCTCCGAGGGATCGCTCCTCACCTGCGCCGCGACCGCGAGGTTCATGTCGGCACGATCTACGGGCAAGCGGGCTTCAATTGGATGACTGGGGAGATCGAGAGGAAGCACGGCCTGGGCAACCTCGTCACCTTCGCGGTCGGACTCATTCCCTGGATTTGCCGCGT
Source organism: uncultured bacterium (assembly GCA_965371825.1). Classification (GTDB taxonomy): domain Bacteria; phylum Planctomycetota; class Phycisphaerae; order UBA1845; family UBA1845; genus JAJRUK01. The sequence continues at coordinate 3,701 of CBDUZY010000291.1, read as the reverse complement.
ACGCGAGTACGGCTCGATTGGAGTTACCTACGGCTGCAAGGCTCTAAACCTCGCCGCGGTGTCGCCGCGAGATCGCTTCGCCGAGTTCGACCGGAAGTTTCTCGACGCCATCTGCAAGCAGTGGTTCGACAAGGGCGCCTTCGAGCAGGCGGACAGCTTCCTTTCCCTGAACTTGTCGGTCGACAACCAGATCATCCACCCCTCTCGCTGTTACGGTCTCTTCAAGCGCTACGGCGGACGCTGGGCAAACCGCGAGGAAATTCCGTACTTCTACCGCGACTTCGACGGTCTATCCGCCGATCTTCTGCGGTCCCTCGATTCCGATTACTCGAAGGTTAGGGACGGGATTCGGGTTCGCTTCCCCAAACGCGACTTCCCCCACATGCTGGATTACCTCGGCTCGGAGCGACTGTCCTACCAAAGCGAGAACACCGATATCCGCGAGTCCTTCACCACCTCGAAGACCCTCGGCGCGATCAAGCCGCCCACCAGACAGCTTCCGAGCGGAGAATGGGGGATCGACACCGACCACCGGTTCTTCACTGACGACATCTCGTATGGCGTCTGTATCGCCAAATGGATGGCGCAGCAGATGGACATTGCGGTTCCCACCATCGACGCGATCATCGAATGGGTGCAAGAATTGTGCGGCGAAGAGTACGTCAAGAACGGCGAGCTTCTGGTCAACAGCGAGAGCCTGAGCGGTGACCTGCGATCGGGCATTCCGCCGGTCTACGGGATTGAAACGATCGAAGGCGTGCTCGACTAGGCGGTCAACTCCCGCCGGTGTGTTGGGCCACCGTTTCTTGCGCGGCTGATGTGCGGCCATGGCGGGGTGTGTTGGTTCGCCGTTTCTTGCGCAATGGAACTGCTATCGGCGCGGTGATCGAATGGCGGTTCGGCGATCGAAGAGATCGTACAACGACAGGCTTGAGTACACATTGCGGTGCTATCCACAGCTACATTCTGCACTTTCATGCGCGAGTTCTCGCCTGTGGCTCCCGAAAATGTCATCCCGCGATTAATGCGTCGATACCGTGGTGTCGTTCCTGAATATGCCATCCGGGCGAAAACGGCGTGCCGTGCAGGGAGTTGGCGGACAGGCCGGCCGACGTCAACGGCGAACATTCGAGGAACATGAGGCGCACCAGCCCGGAGGTTGCCCGATTCAGAGGATGCATGCGAACTTCGAGCTCGGATGGCCGACACAAACGCACAGTTTCAGGAACTCAAGCCGCGCGGCGATAGCGATGATGCATACCGCCGACTTGCGGGATCGCGATCACCTTTCCTTCCGACGGATGTTCGACTCGACGTGGCACTGGAGCGTTACATTCGAGAGAAAGATGAGCGCGTGATTCGTGATAGTACGCGAAGTAGCCCGTAAGAACTCGTCGCAGGTGAGCTTCGTTGAGTACGATGCAATGATCAAGGCACTCGCGACGGATCGATCCGATGATTCGTTCGACGTACGGCGACTGCCATGGAGAGCGGTGTGCGGTCAACACTTGCTCGATACCCATGTGCTCGACCCGCTCTTGAAAGAACGCGCCGTAGATGGAGTCGCGGTCTCGGATCAGAAAGCGAGGCGCTTCGTCATACGGAAAGGCCTCGACGATTTGTTGGGCTGTCCAGCACGCGGTTGGATGAGCCGTGACGTTGAAATGGGCGACCATGCGACGGTGGTGGCGGAGCACAACGAAGCAGAACAGAACGCGGAACGTCGCGGTCGGCACCGTGAAGAAGTCGACCGCGACAATCTCCCGAACGTGGTTGTCCAGGAACGTCCGCCACGTCTGAGATGGGGGTTTGCAATGGCGGACCTTGTACTTGTCCACGGTAGCCTTCGACGCCTCGTAGCCAAGGAGTCGCAGTTCCGAGCGGATTCGTGGAGTTCCCCAGAGCGGATTCTCCCGCGACATGCGCCGAATCAACTTGCGGATCTCGGCGTCGATCTTGGGCCGACCAACCCTCCCACTTCGCGACTTCCATCGCCAGTACAGCCTGAAGCCCCGCTGGTGCCACCGAATAGCGACCCCAACGATGTCAGATAGACACATCAGCCCAGAAACTCTGAAATGTCGCGAATGCACCGGCCAGACTGCGCGCCTTGAGTTGCGCCTCGGTCGCCAGGGCAGCGAATTCGTTCGCCCACCCGGCTGGCGGATTGGGCAGTGCGGTCGGAATCTCGTGTGTCCCACGGCATCGGAACGTAGCTTGGATAGCACCGGCCACTTCCTCGTGCGTGACATGGCCCATCTCTATCAGGAGCACGATGTCCACCAGGTCCCTGCTACGCGTATTGGTGCGGTCTGTCCAAGGGAACGTGTAGGCGTGGACCTTCTCGGCAAACTGCTGGGCTTCGGGAATGGCCAGCACCTCCGCGGGGACGATGCCGGCGAAGCCCAGAAGATCTTCACCTTGTAGCCGCTCCGGTGTTCCATGAAGCGCATCGCCGATGCCAACGTCGACGTGGAAGCTGCCGAAGACGCGACCAGCCATGCGCGCCTGCACCGGGAATCGCGCTCCGCCCTGTGGAGCACCCAGCAGTTCGGTCCGCGAGGCGGCGATCAGGAAGTCCAGGTGGTCACCAAGGTCGATGTCGGCCGCTGCCTGCAACTCGTCTCGAATCCGTTCCAGTCGACTCTCCAAGCTGGCAACGCGTTCGTCGGCGCCCATCGTGAGGTCGATGTCTTTCGTCGTTCGGGCCCTTGGACGGTACCGCAACTCCATCGCGTATCCGCCCTTGAGGAGCCACGGTGGATTGGGCCGGGCAAAAAGACGTGCGAGCAGACGCTCGATGAGGAGCTTAAGCCGAACCGTGTTCAGCGGAACCGCTCGTTCCTCGGCCAGGGTTTTCAGACGGCGTTCGAGCGCCTGGCGAAACGCGGCCGGACTGCTGAAGGTTCGTGCCATCATGCCGTCATCCAACAGCCGAAAACGCTCGCTGGAGGCGCGAGTCAGGTGCCTGCCGCTCCACGGCTTCTGTGAGCTTGATGCGGCGGACGATACCCTCCGCTAGCGCCTGCTTGACAACCTGATTCAGTTGTTCTTGGGTGACGGTCTCCTGTTCCGCCACGTCGAGCAGTGTGCGAAGCGGCTTTGTAATGCGAAAGCCCTCGCGTTCTTCAGTATCGTTGGCGGCAAGTTGGGCCTTGTACAGCACGCAGCCGGCCGGCGGGTTCTTCCGGAATGAACGCGGTACGATCAGGAGCGTGCGCGTCGGCAGCAGATCGCCCAGCCCGTGGACAGCAAGCGCCGTCTCATGCGAGACAACCGCCTGTGGCCGGTCGTCGCGCCCACGGCTCCAGAGGCTGAGGCGGATTAGGTCGTCGTGCTCTGACGGTGGAATCTCCGGTAGCCGGAACAGCCCGCGTTCGACCCGCTCGAAGTTGCCAGCCTTGACGTGGTAGTCGAGGTGCCGCTTACCATAGCCGGCGGCGGCCGCCTGCTTGGCGGTGAAATAGCCGCCCTGCGTCTGGGCAAGGTCCGAGAGTTCTCGCCGAGCGTTCTGCGTACTCCGATAATTCATGCGCAAAGGTCCAAAAGTTTTGGACAATCATGCATCCCGTCCCCCCGGTGTCAACCAGGCCCCGGTGTGTGAGCACGGCTGTCATCCCTGGTCACGTTCTGGCACTCGTGGGGTTGTCGTTCCTGAATATGCCATCCGGCCGGAAACGGGTGTGCCGCGCAGGGAGTTG
>CBDUZY010000290.1:0-4553 GCA_965371825.1 uncultured bacterium | reverse complement strand
ATGGTGCGGGAGAGCAGCGAGCGGCTCAAGGCGGCGATGGATGCATTCCTACGCCGGGAATACCGCGGCCTGTTCTACAACATGACGCGGGACAAATACTTCGGGAATGTCCGGGCGGTCCGGACACGTGCCAGCGGACGAGTATCCAGAACAGGTGTGATCTCGCGGTATGACGACATCGTGCGCAAGTACGCCGACCGGTACGGTTTTGACTGGTTGATGGTCACTTCGCAGATGTTTCAGGAGAGCCGGTTCAATCCCAACGCGGAGTCGTTCGCAGGTGCGGTGGGACTTATGCAGATGCTTCCCAAAACGGCGCGCGGTTTCGGTTTCGATTCATTGACCGTTCCCGAACACAGTATCAGGGCCGGCACCTATTACCTGCGGCACCTCAACGAACTCACTGATGACGCCGCGACGCCGGAAGATCGACTGTGGTTTGCCTTGGCATCGTACAACGCGGGGTACGGCCACGTAGGCGATGCCCGACGCCTAACGGCCGAGCTGGGTGGTGACCCCAACGTGTGGTTCGGCGGTGTTGCGGAGGTCATGCCACTGCTGGCAAAACGGGAGTATCACAGCCGGACACGGTACGGTTACTGCCGCTGCATGGAGCCCGTGCTGTATATCCGGCGAATTCGCGACCGGCATCAGGCGTATTCAGATGCGCTCGGGGATGGGAGGTAACCAGCCTCCGGCCACCGCTCTCGGCGTATGCGAGTTCCTCCAGGGACTTCCTGTGACCCAATCAGCGCCGTGAGTCGTCCAAGTCGCGGAGCTTTCTCAGAATGCCCAAGGGACTCTCTCCCGCGGCGGCGGCTGTGATCTGCTCCATCTTTCGCTGGTCCGCAGAGAACTTCTTCTTGAGACGTGCCTCGTATGCTTCCTTTAACGTCTCGATCAGCTTGTCCAGCTCGTAAGGCTTCGGCAGGTACCCGAAGGCACCGAGTTTGGTCAGCTCCACGGCGCTCTCGAGCGAACCGTGACCGGTCAGGATTATTGCCTCGAGGAAGTCGTGCTCGTTCTTGAGGAGTCGCAGGACCTCGCTGCCGTCCATGCCAGGCATCTTGAGGTCGAGCAGAGCGATGTCGAATTTCTCCTCGCGAGCCAGGGCGATGGCGTCGGGGCCGTTGGTTGCAGTGTTCACATCGAAGCCACGTTTTCTCAGTCGCGTGGCGATCGCATTCAAGAAACGGCTCTCGTCATCGACGATGAGAAGCTTGATCACCTGTTCCATTGTTTTCTCCTTGCCGCAACTTACGTTGCCGGGAATCCAATCCAGGCCCAGTAACCGAGGATCACCCAGCCCCACAAGACAATAAAGCTCAGGATCAACACCGCAGCTCCGTGCTTGAAGAAGTCTCCCACGGTTACGAGTTGTTCACCGGTGTTGGGATCCTTGGCCATGGCAAATACCAGCGCGTTCGACGGTGTGCCGATGATCAACATATGGGCGAACGACGACGCAAATGCGGTAGACAATCCCACCATCCAGGGGTGTACGTTGCCAATGCTGGCCATCGGCACGGTGATGGGACCGACCGCCGCGACCGTTGCACCGTCGCTCATGAAGTTTGTTGCGATACCGGTAAGCAGGCTCGATGCTATGGCCAGTCCGGAGCCACCGGTCATGAACTCGGGCAGTATGCTCACGAACCCGTTTGCCATGTACATAGCGGCGCCCGTGGCGGCCAGTCCCTTTCCGATGGCGCTGGCTCCGGCGTACAACAACACAACCTCCCAGTGTATGCTCACCATATCCTTCCAGGCGAGTACACGCAGCATGTTGAGCACGACCAAACCCAGCAGCACGGGCCCGCCCATCCCCAGGGAGCCGCTGCTCGTTACCCACAATACGATGACGAGAACGAGGACCGCGGCAGTGACGTACTCGTCACGCGTCATGGGCCCGATCTTTTCGGCGGCACGACGAACCAAGGCAGACACGTCCAGCTTCTGGATGGTGGTCTTCGGGCGCAGGAAGATCAAGAAGTACAATCCGACGACGAAGGACATCACGGGGACCATGGGAAGACCGTAACGAACCCACTCACCGAATGTTGGGGCAATGCCGTAGTCGGCCAGAATCCCGATCATGATGGCGTTGCGACCACCGGCGGCCGGAGATCCCGGCCCTCCCGAGTTGGCGGCAAAGCAGAGTGACAGCGCGAAGAGCACCATCAGCGCCTTGTCTTTCTGGATGCCGGCAGTGCGAATCGCCGTGGCATACACCATTACGAACAGTGGCATTGTGAACGCCACCAGGGCATGCTCGGAGATGAACGAACACGTGAGTGAGAACATTGGCAGGAACACGAGCAGCAACAGCGTCATATTCTTGGCAGGAAAGAGCAGCAGGAGCCCGAGCCGCCGGTCCAGGCCCGTCTTCGTGATGGCCTTAGCGAGCGCGAGTACACCAAAGATGAAGATGACGGCATCTTTGGCGAAGGCGCGGGCAATGTCGTCCGGCTTGAAGACACCGAATAGGTAGAGCACCACACCGACGAACATGGCTGTGACGGCCACCGGAATCGCGCCGGTCGCCCAGAACAACGCAGCTACCGCGATGAGCGCAAGCGTCGCCTTGGCGCGAAACGCCACGTCCTCCGGTCCGAGTGGCATCTTGGTCACGGTGCCGTCCTGCCCAGTGACGTCTTTCTTGACTTCATACGTCGAGTTGTAGTAATCGGTGATTGACTCCCCTGGCGCCATCCTGCGGTAATCGGCGTAACCCAGAACCTCGTCCGGAACGCCGGACGCGGGAGCCGCCTTTTGGGCGCTGACCAATCGCACCAGCGAGTTCGGCGTAGGGCCGAACACCAATCCCGCGAAGATCAGAGCGCCCAGCAAGATGAACAGCGGCCTCGAGTTGTGGCTGCCGACCAGCCACTTGCCGAGCGACCGCTTGTCGACTCGCTGGGGGATCTCGTGGCGGCTCCTGGCGTGAACCACCTCGGTCCGTGCCTGTTCCAACACCGCGACCAGTTCCTCCAGGTCACACGGCTTCTGGAGGTACTTGAAGGCGTGCAAGCGACCGGCATCCTTGGCGGAATCGAGGCTGCCGTGACCGGTGAGCATGATGGCCTGCAGGGCGGGACGGAACGCCTTCAACTCCTGGAGTGTCTGGATGCCGTCCATGCCCGGCATCTTCAGATCGATGACCGCTATCTCTATGGCGTGGTCGAGTCTGGCCTTCTTGATTGCGTCTTCGCCGTTGTCAACATCGACCACGTCAAAACCGCGCTTCCGCAGTCGCTTGGCGAGCGAGGTGCGGAACCGGTCTTCGTCGTCAACGAGTAACACTCTCGACACTGTCGTTGCCTGTTCTCGCATACCCTTAGCTTGTGCAGTCATTCTGCTTGATCTGCCTGGCGAGTTCGTCGAAGAGATCACTGAGCCGTAGAACCCCTATGGTCTCTCCAGCACGCAGCACCAGGAGGAGGAGGGTCTGGCGTGATAGGAATTGGTGCACGGCGTCGGACAGGGTTGCGTTCTCGTCGATGCTGACCGTGCGGGTGGTGTACACGTCACGCACCGCAACCGTGCGTGCGCGCACGCACACATTAACGAGATCACCGGTCAGGAAATCGAGTGCCTGCATGGATTGCTGTAGCAGGTCGTCGTCAACGCCGGCGCGATCGAGTACGTCGGCGTCGGCCAGGTGCTTGCGCTCGGGTGCGAGGGCTGACAGAAAAGTGAAGTGATGTAGCTTGCCAACGATCTTTCCCATGCGATTCTGTACCAGGACCGCCCGATGGGGCTGCCGAGTTGGCGGGAGGTTTGCCTGCGCCGTCTCTAACGCCATCAGGGCATCGAGGATCGTGGCATCTTCGTCCACGACCGCGTATTCCGACAACGGAAGCATCAGGTCTTTCACAGTCTTGGACACTCTCACCGTTCTCCTTTACGCAACGGCCTGCTCTGCTTGATATGGTAGCTCGACCGTGAAAGTGCTACCTACACCGGGCGAGCTTTCGGCCGTACACATGCCACCGAGATTCTGAACGATCGTGCAGCTGACACTGAGGCCGAGTCCAGTGCCCTTGCCCGGTGCCTTGGTGGTAAAGAACGGCATGAAAACCCTCTCCAGCTGTGTGGGCGTCATGCCACAGCCGGTGTCGGTTATCGCAATCGCCACTCGATCGGAGTAATGTACGGTCGCCACCGTCAGAACTCCCCCCTCCTCCATGGCGTCCATGGCGTTCTTGATCAGGTTCACGAACACCTGGACCAGCTGATTGCGATCGGCCAGAACCTCGTTGACGCGCTCGTCATATTGCCGCACGACTTCGGTATTGGAGATCGACAGCTCGTTGGCGAGTATGCCCTCCAGGACGTCGTCTAGAATCGTGTGTGGATGGTACAGTTCCAGTTTGACATCGGTTTGGTGCACGAAGGTCAGCAGCTTGCGTGTGATGTCGCGGCACCGGAACACTGCCTCATGAATGATGTCCAGATGCTCCGGCAAGTTTATGGGTTCCTCGTCCTCCTGCGTCAGTTCCGGGTCGAGCGAGTCCTTGAGCAGCCCGGCCTCTTCCGCAATGATTGCCAGC
>CBDUZY010000289.1:0-4563 GCA_965371825.1 uncultured bacterium | reverse complement strand
CGGAGCGACTGGCGTAAGTGCGGCAGAGCCTCCGCAGGACGACCGGACATGAACACCGCCACGCCCAGGTTGTAATGCGCCTCTGCGAAGTCCGGCCGGTCAATGACAACCTGCTCCAGATGCTCGATCGCTTCAGTGATCCGTTGCGTCGCGAGCAGGGCGAGCGCCAGGTTGTACCTCGCCTCGGCCAGCCGCGGCTCGAGCTCCAGCGCCCTACGCAACCGCCCAACGCCCAACTCCGTCTCGCCGGTCTGCAGCTCCGCGACCCCCAAAGCTGCCAGCACCGTCGCCGATTCCGGCCCCGTCTCGGCGAGTGGCCGCAGTTCGTCCTTCGCCTCCGCGAATCGACCACGTTCCATCAGCGTCCGACCGATCGCCACGACCCACGTCGTGTCGTCAGGCCACAACGCAACGCCGTCCCGGTACAGCTCAATCGCGTCATCGTGACGATCTGTCGATCGCAACATCATGCCGAGATCGCCACGCGCCGGCGCAAACGAACGGTCGATCCGAAGCGCCTCTCTGTACGATTCCTCCGCCTCCGCGACTCTGCCGGCCTTTCGCAGCACGCCCGCCAACACCCGATGCGCGGAAGGGCGATCCGGCATCAGTTCGATCGTCATCCGCGCCGCCGCCTCCGCGGCCTCGAGGTCACCTCTCGCGATGTATAACGAAGTAAGAGTCTCCAAAACCGACGGCGTCGACGCGAATCCCCACCGCTCGGCAAACTCGAGCCGACCGATGGCCCCGTCGACGCCCGATCGCTCCTGCTCCGTCGCCCCCTCCCACCAGTCGTTCCCAACCGCCCGAACGTGGTCCCCAATCTCGAGCGACGCGAACATCCGCTGTCCATGCCATGACTGATAGCGAACGACCGCACTGTGACCGGTCAGCGCAAACAGCAGCGTCGCGCAAACGACAAACCGGGCGCCGGTCCGCGTCAACCGCCCACCGCGTTTCAGTTGCAGATTCTGGAAGCGCACGTTCGCCGATCGCACCAGGCGAAACGCCTTGATTGCCAGATAGGCTGTGATCCCCGCCATCCCCACCGCAAGCAGCAGCGGAATCCGACCGTATAGCCCCCGAAACGCAAGCAACGCACCGAACCCGACCGCCACCATCAACAGCTCTTCCCAAACGGTGAAGTCATACGGGCGTGGCCGGGGCGGCGACGTAGGCTTCGCAACAACCGAAGGCTTCGCGAACCCGAAGCGGAGAGCGTTGTTCGGACACACGCTCACACAGTCCATGCACTTCATGCAACCCGGGTCCACGACCATCCCAAACAGCGCCACTTCCTCGTGCACGCGAACGTTCGATGTACACACCGCCGTGCAGTGGCCGCATTGCTCGCACGCGTCGTTTACCAGAATTCGGCCCGGAGCGAGCTGGTCCGCAACGCCATAGAAACCCCCGTAGGGGCACCCGTACGTGCAAAACCCCTTCGAACCCAGAAAGTAGACAACCAGAAAGCCGCAAACAACGATCGTCGCCACCGCGACCACCGGCCCGGGAAAGGTCTTCCAAAACTCCGTCGTCAAAAGGTGGTTCGTCATCGCCGGAAACGGCCGGCCGACGAGCACTCGATAGACGCTGGGCCAGACAAACATATAGAGCGCCAACGCCAGCGGCGCGAACACCGGAATGCGCGACCGGAACTGCTTGGGCCTTATCCCGGCCTTCTTCAACAGCCACCTGCACAGGTCCTGATATGCAACAACGTGGCATCCCCAACCGCAGAAAAACCGCCCGAAGACGATCGTCGCCACCAACGACAGTGCAAAGAAGATCAGCCCCGCGTTTATCTCTCCATTGTTCAGCGAGTACATCGCCTCCGACGGCTCGACCGGCGATAGCGTACGCTCCGCCACCAGCCAGTGAACGACATGTCCGATAATGAGAAAATGAACCGCGATCAAAGACGCCGTTCGCCAGCGGCTCATGCGGGACTTGCGAACTCGGCCTGTCCGCCCGGACACGACCGGCAAGGCGACCATTGCCGCCGCGGGCGTGTCGCGCGCACGGTCGCAGCGCGTGTTTGCCTCCGATTTCGCGTCCATCTACACCGCCACCCTTCCGGCCCGAACGAGGCGGGCGCCTTCCATCATAGGCTGTTCGCCCCGCTCCCGGCCACACGCGGCGTGAAATCGCGACGCCCCGCCCTGCTGCCCGACCGCCACCACCATCGACCGCTTGCACCCTTGCCAACGGACCCCGAGAAAGAGACAATGCGTGTTTCCCGCCCATGAACGGGCCTGACCCCGGATAGATTCGCTCGATGGTGAACGATCCCGACAGCGCCGCTAAGGTCGAGGCTCGCCTGGACGAGCATCAGCGAACACGCCCACACATCGCTGAGCGAATCCATCGCGAGCTGCTAATGGAGCTTCACCGGCGCGGAATCGCGACCATAAACGCCATCCACGATCAGGCCCGCAAGAAACTCGGTGAACTCCCGTTCGACTACGGCAGAGACCACAACCTCGCCGAACGCGACAGATGGAACGAGCGGGAACGCGAGCTGATAGAGCAGATCACCCGTGACTACGTCTGCCGTCACTTCAGCATCGCCGACATCGACGATCTCGTGAACCTCACCCTCAAACGCGAGGAGGTTTACGCCCTCGAGATCGTCGCCAATCGGGCTGATGTCTCCTTCCGCGAGCTGGCCGACAAGATCCAACGGTTCTGCAAGCTCCCGCTGGGCGAGACGCGCCTAGCCCCGGCCGAGGTCGTCGGCACAAGAGTGGCCCTAACCAGACACTTCATCAGCGATCAGCTCGAATTCATAGGTATCGCCAAGAGTCACCTGCAGGTTCGCGACTTCGACGACATCACCCGCAGGATGCTGGGTAGCGATTCCGGAATGGGGAGGATCGGCGGCAAAGCCGGCGGCATGATCCTCGCACACCACGTGCTCGCCGCCGCCGAGAAGGATGCCGAGTCCCCCTACCTCCCACTCGCTGTTCCGGAATCCTTCTACCTCCGCAGCGACGTCGTAGAGGACTTCCTGCGCCTCAACCGTCTCGACGAGTTCCAGAGTCAGAAGTACAAGCCCATTGACGACGTCGCACGCGAGTATCCCTTGATTCGTGGTGTGTTCAGGAACGGCGAGTTCCCCCTCAAGATCGTCCACGAACTGCGGCGCATCCTCGAACGCCTCGGCACGCACCCGCTCATAGTGCGCTCCTCGAGCCTCCTCGAAGATCGCTTCGGAACAGGATTCTGCGGCAAATACGCCAGCGTCTTTCTCGCAAACCAGGGAACGCTCGAACATCGCTTGAGAGCCCTACTGGGTGCCATCGCCGAGGTCTACGCCAGCATCATGGGCCCCGACCCCATCCTCTACCGGCGCGAGCACAACCTCATCGACTACGTGGAGGAGATGGCCGTACTCATCCAAAAGGTCGTCGGTTTCAGATACGGCGACTATTTCCTTCCCGCCTTTGCCGGCGTGGCCTTCTCCCGTAATGAATACCGCTGGTCGCCGAGGATCAAGCGCGAGGACGGCCTGCTCCGCATTGTGATGGGGCTGGGCACCCGGGCCGTGGATCGAAGCGGGTCCGACTACCCCCGAATGATCGCCCTGGGTGAGCCGACACTCAGACCCGAGTCCGCCGTTGAGGACATCCTCCGCATCGCCCAACACAAACTCGACGTGATCGACCTGAAGAGAAACCGGTTCAGGGCTGTCCGTCTGGAGGAACTCCTCCCGGCCGGCGCCGACTTCCCCATCCTGGAAAAACTCGTCTCGATCAATCGCGATGGCTCGCTCACCACACCCGCCACGAAACACCTGGACGTAGAGCCGGGGCAACTGTGCATTACCTTTGACGGACTAATGCGCGACACGCCCTTTGTCGAGCGCATTCGCGGGATGCTGGCCCGTCTCGAGGATGTATACGGATTCCCCATCGACATCGAGTTCGCATGCGATGGCGAGAGATTCTACCTGCTGCAGTGTCGAACCCAATCTCAGGCGACGGAGTTCGCCCCCGTGACCGTTCCGACGGACATTCCACCCGAAAACGTGATCTTCGACGCCAGCCGCTTCGTCCGCACCGGCCTCATAGAGAACATCGACTACGTCGTCTATGTCGACCCCGAGGCATACGACGCCGTCACCACCCGCGATCGCCGCACCGAGATCGCCCGAGTCGTCGGACGGGTTAACCGCAAGTTGGAGCCCAAGTCCTTTATCCTCGTCGGTCCCGGACGATGGGGGAGTAACGACATCCGGCTCGGCGTTCCCGTGCGGTACGCTGACATCAACCACTGTCGAATGTTGATCGAAGTAGCCAGGCAAAAGGACGGATTCCAACCGGAGGTCTCATTCGGAACCCACTTCTTCCAGGATCTGGTCGAAGCCGGAATCCACTACCTACCGCTCTACCCCGACGAAGCCGGCAACAACTTCAACGACGCTTTCCTCACCCGTTCCGCCAACTGTCTCGACGACATCGTCCCCGGAAGCAGCGGTTTCGCCGACACCATCCACCTGATCCACGTCCCCGCCGTCGCCCAAGGCCGCAAACTCACAATCGCCATGGACGGCGAAACCGA
>CBDUZY010000288.1:0-4564 GCA_965371825.1 uncultured bacterium | reverse complement strand
ATCCCCGCATCCGAGCGAGCCTCCACATCACGCTCTCGGTGATCAACCGCTTTGCGGATCGATGTCGGCATCGAGGGGTCGATTTTCTAGTCGTGCTGCTTCCCAATAAAGAGTTCGTGTTTGAGCCGTTTGTGAATGATCCAACTGAGTTCCCCGCGTACTCTCAGATGATATCCGCCGAGCGCACGGTCCGTGACCGACTCATGTCACACATGGCCGAACGCGACATCGGACTTGTGGATACAGTCGCGGCGCTGCGCGCCCCACTCGACCGCGGCAAGTCGCCGTATGCCGTCTCGGCCGACGCCCACCCAAACGCCGTCGGTTACAAGGCGATCGCCGCGGCTATCGCCGCCAACATCAACGATCAGCGGGTCGCAGACCGTCCGTAACGACATGGAAACCGGAACACACAGAGGGACATGGTCGGCGTTGAGGTGCCAGTGGTCGTGCGTCAAGCGTACTCACCCCGCGCGGCGGGCTTCGAATTGTTGCACGCGCTGGCCGAGATCGAGGAAGAGTTCAACCTCCTCGTCGGTCATCTCGACTTCGCGACGGGCCATGACCGTTGCGGCGACGTCGAGAATACGTAGCGGGTCGCCCTGCCCGATGCGGTCGGGAGTCACCCAGCTAAACGAGGGCAGGTACTTGGGCACCGGGCCCACGGCGGCGACGCTGGCTCCGAAGCCTATTACCGCTCCGGTGGGAATGGTCGCGTTGATGCCGATCTTGGCGTGGTCACCGATGATCGCGCCTAGGAACTGCTGTCCGCTGTCGACCTCCACGCCGTTTACCGGTACGCGAATCGACCCGTAGGTGTTTTTCAGATCGGAGTTTACCGCCCCGGCTCCGATGTTCACCCAGCTTCCGACGTACGAGTGTCCGAGGAACCCGTCGTGCTGCTTGTTGGAATAGCCGGAGAAGACGCAGCCGTCGATCTCTCCGCCGACCTTGCAGACCGGGCCTATGGCGTTGCCGCCGTGGAGCCAGGCGTGGGGGTTGACCCGGCTCCCCGGTCCCAAATAAAGCGGACCCTCCAACACGCAGTACGGCCCGATTACGGTATCGTCGGCGATGAAGATCGGTCCGTCGGTGGCGTCGATCACGGCGGTGCGGTGGATGCGGACACGCTCGCCGACGTGAATCTTGTCGAGCGACTCGAGCGAGGTCTTCGGATCGAGCTTGGAATCGATCGATGCCTCCTTCGATCGCCAGTCGGCTTCCAGCAGATCACGAAGACCGGTGATGACATCCCACGGGTAACGAATCATCGTTCCGCCCGCAGGTCGGCGCTCGAGGCCGTGCAAGACGACCTGACGACGCGTCGGGTCGACAAGATCGCGCGGGGCAAGCTCCGCTGCCGCGGGCCCGTCGCATACAATGTACGCTATCTCATCGTCGCCTACGACTCCGACGCACGGTTGCTTCGGCAGCTTAACGTTGTCTTCAAACATCCACCGGCCGTTTATCAGTATGGTCGGTCCGCGAAGAGGATAGTTGGCGGGAGCACCGCAGCGTTGTCCGGCCACGGGCGCGATCCAATCTCGGGTCCACACACCGGCGATCGGCAACTTCAACTTCTGCGCGGCGCGATCCAGGATGATCTTGCGTCCGATGCGAAGCTCAAAGACGGAACGCCAGAACGCGAGCGGGAGCAGGTTGCGAAAACCGTCGTCCTCGAACAGCACTATGGATTTCATGGATGAAGAGTATACTTCGCTGGATCACCTTTGCACGGCGGATACGCAAGAAAAAGGGCACCGTTATGAGAAACGGGGATGTTTCCAGTCCGCCCAGCCCCGTCCTGACAACTGCAATCGAATAGGCCCATAGCGAAAGGGCCCGCGCCGTAAAGCGCGAGCCCCTGTTTTGTCCGTTGAGTGCAACCGCCTCAATGCCGATGGGGGCAGTTGGACGGAACCCTTAGATCAACGTGGGTGACCCGCTGGAACTCGGACCGCCAACCTCGAAGGGGTCGGTACGTCGTTTGCCCCGAATGCAAGTCTCCTCAGGGTCAAGTATCGGTTCAGCCAATGTAGACTCCCTGTCGAACATGGTAGCTGCACCAATCAGACGAACGTATTGTATCATCGAGGTCCACCGGTTGCAACGAAATCAGCTCGCCGCGCATCACCTGACCTGCCCGGGCGAAATCGCGCCGCGGCGCTGGCACGATGGCCCACGCGTAGGTCCAAACGCCAGCGTCCCGTTGAGCGGACGGTGACGTTTTCGGACCCGGATAGGAACTCGCCCTGTAATGGAAGCTCCGGTAACCGACTTCCTTTGGACGGTTGACAAGTGTTGTTTCGCAAACTGAACAGCTGTAAGGTTCGCAATACCAGGAGCCTAGAACGCTGTTCGGTGCTTGCCCACTTACCGATGCGGAGACGAGACCCGCCAGGCAAATCGAGAGGCTTGCCTATCTACCGTTTCACTTTAGGGTCGCGGTTTTCACCGGCAATGGAAGCACCTTGTCGATCGCTGCACGCGAGCAGCTCGGTGGGCTCCGAGCCCGAATCCCGCGCCCGTGGTTGCTCGATCCGGAATTCTCGCACCGCCCGGTACCGCTCTTGGGGATGTCTTTTTGCCCTCGCGGCATTCCAACCCGATTCCGAAAAGGTGATGGAACGCGCTGGGGCGGCGGGACTCGGCCCCGCCCCGCGTTGGGTGTCCCAGCCGGGCGATCCGCCAACACCGGCACGTCCAGGCACTGTGCCAAGGTCTGTCACAGGCAAACGCCGACACCGGCCCTGCGAACGTAACGGATTCCGGCGGGCATATCCGTTGAACGACGGAGGCAGTCCACCGGGTATCTCCGTTGCCGGCCGGAGCGACGGACGGACCTTCCGCAAATGATCGCCGGGCTGCATGAAAGTTGCCGGGCGGTGCGGGCCCACTCTTCCACCGACGTTTCCGGTCGACACGGCGGTATTCTCCCGAAGGCGGCAGTACCGCCGGCGGTGGGCAACGATGACCGGTCGTCGCGTGGCGACCGGAACTCACCTTGCCGGTTTGACAGGTGCGGAAGGCCGTCCCACAATCCTCCACAGTGGGCACGGCACCCGGCGGACCGGTCAGTGCGCGGGTCCGGTTCGACACACGACAAGTGTGAAGACGGCGCCTTAAACGGAAACGTCTCGCGACAGGAAGTCGCAAGGAGCATCTCATGGCACGGGAACCCAACTCAACTCAGCGTGACGGATGGGTGGAGGCACTCGGCCTGCCGCACATCTTCCGGGTACTGGAGCTGGCCGTAGATCCCAGCAAGCTAGCCATCGGGCTGATGGCGATAATACTGACATTCATCTGGGGAGGACTCCTCGACTGGGCCTGGAAGGGGGTCGGAGGAATCGAGCAGACGGCGATAACCAGTTACATCAGCGCCCATGAGATGGATCGAACCTACCAGGAGGCGGAGGGCGCGTATGGCGTGTTCGAGGTCTGGCGTGAGCACGAGCGCCGCTGCGTACTGGGCTTGATGGGCTCATCGCTGCCGGGAACGTCCCTCGCTGCCGGGACACCGGTCGGGACATATGTCGAAGCGCATTCCTACGACCGGCCACTGCGAAACCTCGTTGGAATGGGCTACGGTGTCTGGTGGATGTTCAGCCAGCACACCGTCTATTTCTTCTTGTTCGGCGCCGGCGTGTTGTTGATCTGGTCGTGGTGCGGCGGAGCGATCTGTCGGCTTGCGGCCGTGCAGTTCTCCCGCGACGAGAAGCCCACGATTCGTCAGGCGCTGGGCTATGGGAGACGGAAGCTGTTCCGCGGGTTCTTGCTGGCGCCGTGCATACCGCTCCTCTTCATAATCGTGATCATGGTGTTCATGGCTCTGGGCGGGGCGCTTCTGCGGGTTTGGGTGTTGGGCGATTTGATCGGCGGACCGTTTTTCTTCCTGGCTCTGCTTGGCGGTTTCCTGATCGCGGTCCTGCTGCTCGGCGTTGTTGTCGGCGGAAGCTTGTTCTGGCCGTTCGTCGCGGCCGAGGGCGTGGAGGCGTTCGACGCCTTTGCGCGTGGCCTGCACTTTCCGCTGGCCCGGCCGATGAAGGCCATCGTCTACGCAGTCGTCTCGATAATCTACGCCAGCATATGCTGGGTGTTCGTGAACCTCTTCACGTATTTCGCATTGACGATAACGCGCGGCGTGGTCGGCTTCGGCACGTCGCCGTTCGGATGGTGGAGTAGAGGCGAGGAAGGTACGCACGTCCGCAAGCTCGATCTTCTCTGGCCTTTCGGCGGCCCCAACGCCCTCTACGGTTTCCCGAACTGGGCCGAACTGAGATTCTCCGAGTACTTCTCCGCGTTCTTCATCTGCATTTACGTTCTGCTGGTCATCGGGCTGATGTGGTCCTTCCTCGCGTCGTTCTACTTCAGTGCAAGCACGGTGATCTTCTTTCTGCTGCGGCGTGATGTCGAAGGTACCGATCTGGGCGACGTTTACATAGAGGAGGAAGTCGGCCTCGAAACCTCCCCAGCGTCGTCTGCGACTGGATCAACTACTCCGGCGGACAAGAAAGACGACGCGGCTCCCGGTTCCGACACCGGGGGTGAGGATCCCGGAGCC
>CBDUZY010000287.1:0-4570 GCA_965371825.1 uncultured bacterium | reverse complement strand
CTGTCGACGCGGGCGAAGTGGGCGTTTATACGCTCGGGGAACTCGGCGGCATGCTCTAACTTCGGGCCGACTTCCTCGAGGTTGACCGACTCCAGGTCATCCACGAAGACCACGGCGTGCGGATTCCCCATCGAAACGCATGTAATCCGGTACGTTGTGTCGGCGATTCTCAGCGGATGATTAACGACTGCCTCTGACGGCGTGCCGCCCGGCGCCCGGCTTGGCTCCAACGGTTTCGCCTGAATAGTCGTTGGAATCTCGGCGACCGATAGGACGGGACGCCCCATGTCGACGCGTACTGACCGCACCGATCTGTCGACGATTTCGCACTCGACACATCTTACGCCGGAGTCCGTCTCAACTCGGAGACGGGTCCCGACCACAACGCTGCGCTCTACCACGTACTTGGCCACACAGCGGATCCCGTTACCACACATTTGGGCGTGCGATCCGTCCGCGTTGTACATCTCCATGCGAACGTCCGCCTCGGCGGATGACCCGATGAGGATCAGTCCGTCGCTCCCAACACCGGTGTGGCGGTCGGAGATCTCCTTGGCGAGTGCAACCGGATCCCTAACGCCCTCCTCGAAAGTGTCCACGAGAACGTAGTCGTTGCCGAGACCGTGCATCTTTGTGAACTTCATGCCTGCCATCATATTCGGTGGGCGCAGTATGGGAATCCTCGGCAAGGCTCGAAGCTGCCGATACGAGAACGCCCCGCACACCGGACGTGTACGGGGCGATGGAAGCTTTTGGAGTCCAGCCGCTACAGGAGTCCCGGCGTGTTTCTCAGGGCTTCGATCATCTTGAGGGCCGCGGGACCCGCGAGCACGACGAGGATCGCGGGGAAGATGAAGAGAATCAGCGGGGCCATGAGCTTGACGGTGGTCTTTTGGGCCCGCTCTTCGGCGGCTTGACGCCGCTTCACTCGAAGTGCATCCGACTGGTTTCTGAGGGCGCGGGCGATGCTGGTGCCGAATCGCTCGGCCTGGTTGATGATGGCCGTTAGCGAACGGACCTCGTCGAGCCCAGTCCGGGCAGCGAGGTTGGACAGCGCCTCCGACCGGGGAATCCCCATCTGACTCTCCAAGGTAACGATCTGGAGTTCTTCCGACAGCGCGGGGTGGACGTTGCGCATTTCGTCGCCGACGCGCTGGAACGCCGCGTCGAGACCCAGGCCCGATTCGACGGAAATCACCAGCATGTCCAGCGTGTCGGGCAGACCGAAACGAATCTTCTCGGCCCGCTTGGCGACCGCGGAACCCAGCCAGAGGTTAGGAGCCAAAAAGCCAATCCCGGCGGCGATCATCGTGATGCCTATGGCGTTCTGGAAGGGGGTGCCGTTCGCCAAGACGTATGCGGTTGCGGCGCCACCGAAGAACACGGCAACGATGGTCTTGCTCGCCAGGAAGGTCGTCGGAGCGCTCTCGTCGCGGTATCCGGCGGCGGAGAGCTTCATGCGGAGCTTGGACATCTGCGCCGCGTCGTTCTTGGTCGCCTGGCGGACGGCCATGGGTGCCATCTTATCGACGACCTTCTTTGCCACCGACTCCTTGGCTTGCTTTCTGAGATCGTGGACGGAGTCCTGTGCCCGCCGACCGGTCATACGCCGTTTGATCGCGTCGTCGTCCGTCGCCTTGGAAGGCCAAAAAGAGTAGACGATCAACACGATGCTGACGACGATCATGGCACCGAGAAGGTAGTACGCAGTCATTGTCACCGCTCCTCAAATCGTCTGACGTATCGCACCCGAACAGACCGGCGTCCTCGCGGCGAACGCGGCGCCGCGGGTCGATCCCGGCGCATCAGACCTTGATATTGACGATCCACCGAATCATCGCGATTCCCATCAACTGCATCCCGGCCGCGATCATGAGCATGACTTGACCCCGCGGATCCTCCAGAAGGACCGTGGCGTAGTTGGGGTTCAAGACCATGGATCCCACGAAGACAAGGGCCGGGAGGGCGAACAACACCCATCCGGACAACCGCCCCTCGGCGGTCAGACCGCGCACGAGTCCGGCGAGTTCGATACGCTCGCGAATCACGCCGCTGATGTTGTCGAGCACCTCGGCGAGGTCGCCGCCGGTCTGGCGCTGGATCATCACCGCCGTAACGAAGAATCTAACGTCGAGCGAATCGACGCGGTCCGCCATCGACTGCAACGCATCTTCGATTCGGATACCCAGGTTCTGCTCGTGGTAGACTTGAGCGAACTCCGTGGCGATGGGCGGAGGCATTTGCTCGTATACAAGCTGGACGGCTCCGCCGAGTGAGTGTCCCGCTCGAAGGGCCTGGCTCATCATCTCGAAGACGTCGGGTAGTTGCGTGGTCAGTTTCGTCATGCGGCGGTTGCGCCGAAAGTTCACCCACAGCATGGGCAGGACAAAAACGGCGACGCCGCACCCACCCGCCGCGAACATTCCGATCTGCAGTGCCCAAAGACCCAGTGTGGTCAGAATCGCCACCCCGGACAGATTCAAGAGTGTTTGGGCCGCCGACCAGTCGAGGTCCGCTTGATCCAGGAGAGTCTGGACCTTGGGAATAAACTTGAACTTCCCGATCAGGGAGTCCGCGAAAGTCGCCGCCTGTCCCATCGCTCCGCGGCGCATAATTGTCGCCGCGACCTTCTCTTTCTGGGCCCGCTCCCCACGGAGACGGTCCTGGAGCTTCTTTTGGCTCGACGACTTGGACTCTGTAACCACCTGGAAGATGCCGTAAAACAGCAGCATCGACCCTGCGATCGGCAGGATGTACATCCACAGGTCGCTCTGAGCGAGCATCGCTTGGGCTGGGTCATACGTCATGGCGTTTTCCCGTACTTTTGGACCTATTCCCCGTCATCAGTCAACAAGACCTGCCGCGTGAACATGTCCGGATCAATTTCGCAGCCGGACGTCTTCAAACGATCCAGAAACGAGGGGCGTATCCCGGTGGCGAGGAACTGGCCGAAGGCCATGCCCGATCCGGACACGCCGAGTTGCTCGAATACGAAGATGTCCTGCATGGTGATCACGTCGCCTTCCATCCCCGTCACTTCGGTTATGCCTACGATCTTCCTGGAACCGCCGGACAACCGCTGGGACTGAACGAGCACGTGGATGGCTGACGCGAACTGCTGGCGAATGGCCCTCAGTGGCAGCTCGAACCCGGCCATCATCACCATGGTCTCGACACGGGCCACGGCGTCGCGCGTGCTGTTGGCGTGGATCGTCGTCAGCGACCCATCGTGTCCGGTGTTCATGGCCTGCAACATATCGACCGTCTCCGAACCTCGGCACTCACCGACGACGATGCGATCGGGCCTCATACGTAAACTGTTGATCAGCAGTTCGCGGATCGAGATGCGTCCCTTCCCCTCGATGTTCGCGGGCCGGGTCTCGAGACGCACGACGTGAGGCTGCCGCATTTGGAGTTCGGCGGCATCCTCGATGGTCACGACGCGGTCCCCGTCGGGGATGAAATTCGACAAGTTGTTCAAGAGCGTTGTTTTTCCGGAACCGGTACCCCCTACGACAACAACGTTCAGCCTGGCCTTGACACACGCCTCGAGGAAGTCGCGCATCTCAACCGTTACGGACTTGAGGTTGAGATAGTCGTCCCAAGTCAGAGGATCGGCGCCGAAACGACGTATGGACATGCTGGCCCCGTCGATGGCCAGCGGCGGGATCACCGCGTTCACACGGCTCCCATCCGCGAGACGGGCGTCGACAAGCGGACAGGTCTCGTCACAGCGCCTACCCACCGCGCTGACGATCTTATCGATCACGTGCATCAGGTGGGGGTTGTCGCGGAACTCGATCTCGGTCCGCTCGAGCCTTCCGTTCCGCTCGATGTAGACCTGCTTCGGACCGTTCACCAGGATATCGCTGATAGTCGGATCGGTGAGAAGAACCTCGAGCGGTCCGAGTCCGAAGGTTTCGTCCAGCACTTCGTTGATGAGTCGCTGCCGCTCGTTGAAGTTGAGGAGCGTGTTCTCTTGATCGGCAAGCTGGGAGACGAGTTCCTTGACCTGCTCACGCAGCGTATCGTCATCGCCGGCGAGCCGCGTGAGATCCAGCTGATCAATCAGCTTGCGGTGCAGACGCATCTTGAGCATGTTGAACTGCTCGACCTTCTCCTTGGAAACCTTCGCCTTTCCAGAGCCGCCCGGCTTGCCCGAGACCTTCGGTTTCTGCGGACTGGGCGCCGCGGTTGGGGCGGGCGACGTAGCGACATTGCCGGATGGGCGCTTACCGAACATCCATGACCTCCCGGTGAATGGTTAACAAGTTTCCCCAGGCCCACTCGCTTCCCCTCTACCGCCCCTTCCTCGTTGCGACGGCGCCTGTGGGGCCTGCCCTAGGGTCCTGCGCATCAACTGTTCGCGAAGATACGACCGATCAGACCCTTCTTTCTCATATCCCTATCATCCGATACGTCGACCGGTCCGTGCAAACGCTCGGCGATCGCCTGTATGGACTGCCGGACCCTGCTTTTCGGACTGTGCATGGACAATGGCTCGCCGAGGTTCATCGCTGCGCTCACCACGGACCACTCATCCGGAATCGTGGCGAACACTTCCAGTCCC
>CBDUZY010000286.1:0-4582 GCA_965371825.1 uncultured bacterium | reverse complement strand
GTGATACGCCTATTGTAGTCCGCTCGGTCATTGTCCTTATTCCCCCGTTTACGCCTCGTGCGATGAGGTGTCTTCCAGTCATCGGCTTCGGGGATCGCCGGCGCCACGCGCCGCGGGTTATCCGATAACACTTCGTCCGAATTTCGTGTATAATACACATTCGTTCGGTACAGGGGCGCGAAAAACGCCCGCGGTCGGTCCCGTGTCTCGCGAGGGTCGATTCCGCAGGTACGGATGTGTTCGAGTGGGGAGGTCGCCTCAGCAGAGGAAGGCCGTTAAAGCGGGTGACGGATGACGTCCGATCGCCGCCGCCCATCCCATATGGCATACGGAGCACCGCTACCATGACGTCTGACGGCAAGTCCAGAATTCGGAAATCGGCGATTCGAAGCGAACGCGTGCTCAACGAGGCCTATGACTATCCCAGCAAGGTCTCGTTCTCACGAGGAATGCGTGTCGAGCTGGACAACTGTCTGATGCTCTTCATCTCGGGGACGGCCAGCGTCGACGAGGACGGGGAGTCCATCCACAAGGGAGACATCGTCGCCCAGACGCGCCGCACTTTCACCAACATCCAGGCGCTGCTGGAAAGTGAAAACGCCGACTGGCACGACATCGTCCGCACGACGTGTTATCTCGACGATTTTCGGTACTACGACGAATTCAACGAGGTGCGGAACGCATATTTCGAGGAGCAGGGGCTCAATCCACTTCCCGCGAGCACGTGCATCCAGGCCCGAATATGCAGGCCGGAGCTGCTGGTCGAGATCGAGGCGATCGCGATGATCCCCAAGGAACGCGCGAAGGGGTGATAAGGCCGACCTATCCTGATTTGGCCTGCTCCGTAGGTGGCGGCGGCGACCAACGGGGCATACCATCTTAAGTCGGCCTTCGCTGGGGAACCGGGTCGGAGAGGACAGCACGGCGCCCCGTTCAATCGGAAGTCTCGACCGGCTTAAGTGTGTTCCGCGCGCTTACCGGTTCAGGCAGCTACCGATCGGAGGCGGACTAGAGGGCCCAAGCAGCAGGGGGAGGACGCAGTGGCGCAAACTTTCCAACCGGGGTCGGAGCACCGACATCCAAGCACGGACGAGCGTGCGTCTTCACGGCCGATAACGGGCATCTCTAAGCTTAGCGGATTCCGCTTCCGGTTCTGCACTTTGGCTGCCGGCGTGTGCGCCCTACTGTGGTTGCTGCTGCGTACCGGTACCAAGCCCAGCCGTCTGGGCTATCCATGCCAGCAGTCGGCCTTTGGCATGGCTGCGGCTGCCTTTGGAGTACCGTTGGTGGCCGCCCTCCTGGCCGGCCGCGCCGGTCTCCTCAAGTTCATGCGCACGGGTGGTGGGAAGGTGGCCGGTGGCTTCATCGCCACGCTCGCGATTGTGCTGTTCGCCAGCGCCTCGTACGACAGCCGACCACTCGCGGAGGTATTGCCTCCACGAGTCGACTACCATCCGGACATTTACCTGGTCAACGACGTCCGGGGCCTGGATCCGGAACTGGAGCCGGTGCGCTTCGGCGGCGTCGACGATCTGGTCACGCTGATGGGCATGACCGGTTTCAAATGGCATCGATCGCCGAAGATCGGTGTGTCCGCGGGCCCGGGAGGATTGATCGACAACGACGACGTGATCGTTCTCAAGGTCAACGGCCAATGGGCACAGCGAGGAGGTACGAACACCGACGTACTGCGCGGTGTCCTGCGTAAGATCGTCGAACATCCCGACGGATTCGCAGGTGAGATCGTCGTCGCGGACAACGGGCAAGGTTGGGGCGATCTGGACCGCCTCGCGAGCAACGCCGAGGATCGCGGGCAGTCGATGCAGGATGTTGCGGACGAGTTCATCGCCGAGGGGTGGACCGTCTCCACGCGACTTTGGGATGGCTTTCGAAACCTCCACGTCGACGATTACGTCGACGGCAACTACAGCGATGGCTATGTACTCAGCGCCGCGCCAGACCCTGAGACCGACATCATCGTATCCTACCCGAAGTTCGTGACCATCAACGCCACTTACATCAGCTACAAGTATGGGATTTGGGACCGCCAGTCCGAGACCTACGACGCCGATCGGCTGGTTGTGATCAACATGCCGGTGCTGAAGACGCATTCCATTTACGGCGTAACCGGAGCTGTGAAGAACCACATGGGCGTCGTTACGCAGGGTCTCAGCACCGATTCGCACGACTGCGTGGAGTTCGGCGGACTCGGTTCATTCCTGGCTGAGGTCCGCTTGCCGGATCTGACGATCTTGGATTGCATCTGGGTCCTCGCTCATCCGGGCTCCGGTCCAAGGGCCTACTACGACAACACGAGTCGGCGCGATCAGCTGGTGGCGGGCACGGACCCCGTCGCCTTGGACATGTGGGCTGTCAAGCACATTCTGATGCCACAGATCATCGCCAACGGCTACGAGTCCGTCGACTACGGCGACACCCAGGATCCCGATAACCCGGCAAGCGTTTTCCGGAACTACCTCGATCGGTCAATGAGCGAGATGTTGCGGGCGGGGATCGACACAACCAACGACTACGACGCGGTCAACCTGCACGTATGGGGCGGCGACGCCGACCGCGATGGTGACTTGGATCTTCGCGATGTCGCGGCTCTTCAACGCTGTTTCAGCGGTCCGGGCGAGGATCCCTTCCACACGCCGCCGCCGCCGGAGTGCCTGAATCCCCTCGACTTCGACGATGACGGGGATATCGACCTTGCCGACGTGACCGGCTTTCAGGGTTATTTCACCGGCCCCTCGCAGCCCGTTGGATAAGGCACGGAACGGGTGTGGCACCGGGTGCCCGGACGGGCGGTTGAAGCGTTCACGCTTGTGGTTGAAACCGGCGAGTAATCTGACTTCTTACGTCCCGACCGCCCTGCCGGGCGCAGCCATCTGGCAGATCCAAACCTTGTCGGCCATCGCCGGCACTCTTGTATCCTAAGTAATGACAATAGGTTGCGAACCACAGTTGTCGTCGGGTCGGTGGGTTCGATAGTCTGGACTTCCGTTCGCAAGCCGGTATCCTTACTGGGCTGTGAGCTATCGTTCCGGCGCGGGGCGAAGCGTGACGCGAGTTACCTGCCTGCAAAGGAGCGCTAAGATGGACTGGTTGTGGTGGATTATTGCCGGGTGTGTTGCTTGGATTGTCATCTGGGGTGGGTTGCCCACGGCCTAGTGTAACCCTGTTTGTCGATCATACGACAAGTAGAGCGAAGATGAACGCGGCGGAACGCGGCTGGAGCTTCAGCTCCTCGGCTTCCGCCGTTTCAGCTCTAACGGGCCAATGAACCGGAGGGCGAATGGCTGACCGAACTGAAATCGGCTTGTCTACTGGTCTTTCGAGCCCTTGTCCGGAGTCGGTTTCTCGACCGCACTCGCTTTGTCGCGGTGTTTATTCGACGGAGCGGCGTCCTTCTGTTTACGTCTCTCGGCGGCGCGGGCTCGCTGCGCAGCCGTCAAAAGCTGCCCGATGCGCGTCTCGAGTTCCTTGAACATGTCGTCGATCGGACCGTAGAGTTCGGTGAGCTGCGGTTTGAGATCGTCCAACTCGTCTTCCGATCCGCCACATTCCGCGATCCGCCGCTCGAGTTCGGCGATGTCCACGCGATGCCGATCGCGGTGATCAACGGCTCGTCCTTTGAGCTCGGTAAGACATGACAGGACGGCGTTTCGTTGACCTTCGTCGAGGTCGTGCGCTTTGATGAACTGCTCGACGTACTTGTCCCAGCCATCCAGTTCGCGATCAATCTGGTCCGGCGGCTTGGACTTCGGCCTGCTATCCGTGGCGCCCGGTTCCGACGCGCCGGGCTCTTTGCGTCGCGTTTCGCCTCTCTCTTGACGATCGAGCGGCAGAGGTTCCCAAAAGTCGTTTGGATCGACGTCGCCCTCGCGCCATCGCTGAAGTTTATGTTCGGCGAGCTTCATCGCGGCTTCCACCTTGAGCACGTCGAGTTCGAAGTCCGGCCGTTGTGAAGGGTGCAACACCTCGCGAAACTCCCGCAGGCTCTCTCTGACCTGAGCCTCCATGCCCTCGAACAGCGGCCCGGTCCGTTTAGCCCAGGCCTGCACCTGCTCCTTCGACGGCGGCTCCAACTCCATCCGCATCTCGAGGAACTCGTTGGCGAGCGGCTGAATAAGCGGTCGGTTCTCTGCGAGGAAATCGCTCCATCGCCGGACGACGAGCTCGCGCACACGCCGCCGCTGCTGTTCGTCGAGGTCGTAATGCCGACCGACCTCGTCGGCCCGGCGGGCAAGGATGAGGTCGATGAGCTTGGGCGAGGGCCAGAGCCCTTCTTGCGGCTCAGTGCTCGCGGATGCCTCGCCAAGACCGGTCTCGTCCGGCGGCGTGTCGGAGAACCGGATCACCGGTGTGGCGGCGAGGAAGATCGGGAGGAGTTTTGCGAGCATTCGAGCGTTCCTTGGAATGGTCGCCAGCCATGTGGCTGGTGAACGACCACAGGCTCCGGCTCTGCGCCGCCGATAACTCTAAGGATCGGCCAACCGCGGCGGCGGGCGGAACCCAAGAGGATCGTAATGAACAAGCGCCCCATTGTCTCCATCGTCATACCGACGTGCAACCGTAG
>CBDUZY010000285.1:0-4625 GCA_965371825.1 uncultured bacterium | reverse complement strand
GTGTTCTTCCCGGATCCAGGGACTCCGCCAAGCGCCGCGCTCGAGTCGACGCAGACGGCGCTGGGCGTTTCTGCCGATGACTTCGTCCAGCTCGCAGTCGGCCCATCGCTCGGCCGTACGTTTCACGGGAGTTCGGAGGCTGCTAGTGACTTCAGGAAATGCCTGCGCGAGGCACGAAGACGGATCCACATCGACTCGGACCGCGTGTTCCTATTGGGCAAGGGAGCTGGTGGCGACGCCGCCTGGCTGACCGCACTCGCCGATCCTGGTCTCGTCTCCGGCCTCATAGTGATCTCCGGGTATCCACCGCTCCCCTATCCAGAGCAGTTGTATCCGGTAGTCCTCGAAAACTTGCGACACCTCCCAGTCCTTACGGTTTGGGAGGCGGATGACACCGCGGGCACGGTTGACTCGCTCGCCACGCGGCACAGGAGGGTCGCGGAGCACAACCTTGCGATCGTCGAATTCGCAACGCGGATGTCGCTCCCGATTGTCGGGCTCGCCCTGGCGCCGGACGGCACGCACCGCCCCAGGCTCCCCGCGAGGGCGATCGCAAACGTGCTCGGCCAACGTCGCCCGCCGTTTGGCTCTCCGGCGACGCAGTGGTTCCGCTATCCTGGCGAAGGCGACCTGGGATGGCTGCGTCAGACGCGGTTCAAGGGCGATGTCTGGGACGCCGAGCAGCTCTCGATTCACACAACGCCGGGCACGAGGCGCGACGAATACATCACGCGCGTGCTGACTGGCAAGATGGCCTATATCGGAGGGCGCATCGAGGGCCAAACGGTGAAGATCGACACTCGCGGCTGCGCGCGCATCGAACTCCTCCTGCCCGAGGGATCCGTCGACTTCGCCCGCCCCGTCACGGTGATCTGCAACGGCCGGACAAGGCGCCGCCGCCCGATTCACCCGAGCATCCCTGTGCTGCTCGAAACCGCCTTCGAAAACTGGGAGTTCGAGGGCCTGGTCTTTGCGCGGGTCTCCTTTTCGATTCGGACCGACGCCGCGGGCAACTGATTCTGTCCTCCCGACGCCGATCCGCACCCGCTTGCCCACCGAGCGTCGTACGCTATAGTCCGCGAATATGGCCACGCTGCGTTATCTCGACGATGCCGGACAGTTGGAGATGAAGCTGCTCGATTCGGAGCACTTCGTAATCGGTCGGGCACCTTCCTGTCAGCTCTCCTTCGAGTCCGACATGATCTCGCGCGAACACCTGCGCATCGACCTCGATACCGATGGTCGTTTTCGCATTCGCGACCTGGGCAGCCGCAACAAGACATACGTAAACGGCGAGCTGATCACCGAGACGCTGCTGAATCCCGGAGATATCGTTCGTGTCGGCGACCGAGTGCTCGAGTTCCTCGATGACACGGTTCCCGGTGAGAAGGTCGACCTGGAGTTCCTCACGCCCGATCAAACGGAACCGTCCAACTGCGAGTGGGTCAAGATCAAGCACCCGGTATCGCTGACCATCGGGCAACTCGAACGGTTGTCTCAGGTCGGCGCGGACCAGCCGCTCACGGCGAGGTCCGAGGACATCGCGGGTTCCGCTCTGGGACAGATAATCCTGGACCTTCGCGCGGACCGCGGTTTCATCGCCCTACGTGGCGAGGCGCGGACCGAGCTTCAACCGCTAGCCCAACGTGCCTTGCGGAGACCACCGAGCGGATCGCTCACGCCGGTAAGTCAGGCGTTCTGCTCGACGCCGGTCTTGCAGCAGGTAGCCGGCCGCTATCCGCAAACCGCCAAGCAACTGAATACAAAGATCGGTTTTGCCATTACGGCATTGACCGCACCACTGACCTTTCGCGGCGAAGTCGTCGGAATCCTGTACGTTGACCGTCCGACGGCAAAGAAACCGTTCACATCGACGGACCTTCAGTACGCAGTTGCGGCCGGTGCCCGGATCGGCTCGCTCATCGGCGAATCGGCGCGCAAGCTGGTGCGTTCCGCGGCACGCGAGGGCGCCGCGTGGATGTCGACCATTCGTCGCGTTCAGGCGGCTCTGACGATCCCGGTCAGATCCAGCGACTCGTTTGATGTGGCCGTCAAGTCCTTCCCCGGAAGGGTCCGATGCGGCGATTTCGCCGACGTCGTCCACATCGACGAACAGCGCTGTTGCCTGGTCGTGATAGACGGCGGCGGTCATGGTATTTCGGGCATCGCCCAGGCCGGGGCGATTCAGGCGGCGATCCGATCGGCGCTCGCGGTCAGCGAGGACGCCCTTATGGACCCCGCGGGGATGTTCAACGTAGTCAACCAGATCGTCGCGTCCTCGTCCGCCCGGCAGGTGCTTTCCTGTGTCTACGCCGGCGTCGACATGGCGGCGGGAAGGCTTGCGTACATAAACGCCGGCGGCATGTCACCCCTTCTGATGGTCGGGCCGGGACGCTTGCTCACGCTGGATCAACACTCACTCGTACTCGGCGTAGACCGGGACTATATCTACGAAGCCACGCGCGCCGATCTGCCCGAGACGTTCCGCCTTGTCTGTTACACCGACGGACTTGCTGAGGTAACGAGCGCCGGCGGAGACGTGCTGGGCGAGCAACGCCTGCACGAGGGATTGCTCGACCGCGACGCCTTCGGGGGCGTGGGAGACGTTCTCTCGAGGATCGAGAAGACCTGGTCAACGCACCTCGCCGGGGCGCAGCCCGATGACGACGCCCTCGTCGTTGTCCTGGGACGCGGGTGGGTGTCGAAGTGATTGCGGCAGCGGCAGCGGAAGGTCCTGTAGTCTCGAAGCTGCTGAACGAACAGACGATCAACCATATCGCCCTCGCCTCATTGCGTCGCGAATCGGAAATCATCGGCCTGCCGCTTGTTGAAGTGCTCCTCGCCCACGACGTGATCAGTGAGGCCGACGTCGCCCAAACCTACGCCGACATCTCCGGTCTTCGCTTCCTCGATCTAACCCGCCGCCGTCCCACGAAGGCTTGGGTCCTGACCCTTCCCGAGAACACGGCCCGGAGAAAGAACTGCCTCTTGTTCGGCGAGGTATCCGGTGAACTGGTCGCCGCGGTAGCCGACCCTCTCGACCCGACGGTCCGTGCGGGCCTGCAGAGTCGCTTCGAGCGCCCGATTCAGTTCGTGGTCAGCCCGCGCTATCAGATCCTCGATTTGATCGACGAAATCTACGGTGGTGCCCGGGCCCAGGGAGCACGTCTGACCGACTCCGCGCCGCTGTCCTCATCGGTGTCAACTACATCATCCACCGGTCTGAACATCATCGAGCAGTTCGACAGCATCGTCGATGAGGCAGTCGACCGACGAGCGAGTGATATCCACCTCGAGCCGGAGGCGGACCGCCTTCGTATCCGGCTACGCATCGACGGGCGGTTGATCGAGGCCCGGGCATATCCACTGGACGCAGCCTCGCCGATGATCTCCCGCATCAAGGTCCTGGCGAAGCTCGACATCACCGAGCGGCGCAAGCCCCAGGACGGACGGTTCACCCACCGAAGTTTCGATCAGGACATCGACGTGCGTGTAGCGGTGATCCCGGCCACGCGCGGTGAGCGCATCACGCTCCGCCTGCTCTCGCAGGACCGCAGCAAGATGACGCTCGAGACGCTGGGCATGGGCCCGGAACTCCGCCAGGCGTTCGAGCGGTTGATCCGCCGGCCGTACGGGATCATTCTGCTGACCGGGCCGACGGGTAGCGGCAAGACCACCACGCTGTACGTCGCCTTGCAGTGCGTCAACACCGTCGATCGCCACATCATCACGGTCGAGGACCCCGTTGAGTACAACATTCCGGGCGTCAACCAGGTTGCCGTCGATGAGGAGTTCGGAGTCTCCTTCTCGCTTGCTTTGCGGAGCATTCTGCGTCACGACCCGGACGTCGTTATGGTCGGCGAGATTCGCGACGAAGCCACGGCTCACCTCGCCCTCGAGGCGTCGCTCACCGGCCACCTCGTCTTCGCCACACTCCACACGAACTCAGCCGTCGGCGCGGTGACCCGGCTGTTGGACATGGGCTGCGAGCCGTACCTGGTGGCCAGTGCCCTGATCGGAACGATGGCCCAGCGCCTCGTGCGCAAGATCTGCACGAACTGCCGTCGCGCCTACGAGCCCAACGAAGCCGAATACCGGATCATGGATATTCCCACGCATCGCACCGGCGTGAAGATCTACCGCGGTGCGGGCTGCTCGCGATGTCTTCGCAGCGGATACTACGACCGAATCGGCGTCTTCGAGTTCGTACCCTTCGACACCGGCCTCGCCAACCTCGTCACGGAAAAGGCCACAACCGAAGTCCTGCAAAAGTACGCCGTCGAGCACGGGGCAATCACCCTCCGCGACGACGCAATGGCCAAGGTCCGCGAAGGACTCACCACCGTCGAAGAGTCCCTTCGGGCAACGGTCTCGACCGAGTGACACTGAGAGCAAGGATGAAGGGTGATCCGAGCCGCGCCCGTGAGGAAGCGGACGGTGGGCCAAGGATGACGGTGGAAGGGTGAAGGATGATCCGCGTCTCGGTTCAGAGTGCCTGTCCTGTCTGTTGGGTCTGTTTGGGTTCGCTTCTCCGTGGAGAACTGCGCTCTTGATAGCGCCAGGGTGGATTCTTGGGTTCGTTTGGCATCTTTTTTTTGCATACGTGGGCATCCTTCGCCGTCGAC
>CBDUZY010000284.1:0-4633 GCA_965371825.1 uncultured bacterium | reverse complement strand
GCGCGCAGCTTGTACGCCTTGTCGGGTGTCGACGTTGCTACATCGACTGGAAACTCGCTTTTTCAGCAGCGAAAACATCCGATTTCGTCCGGGGTTTGCTTAGGTTAGTGCCATTGGGCGGTGCCCACCCTTCTATGAAAGCCCGTACGGCGTCAAGGGCGTTTTGGTACGAGATCGAAGGCCTTTTCGTCCCAATCTTCTATCCGAGCGTTTCACGGCTAGGCCGCGATAGCCCAAGTGGGTGCTTTCGAGAACGTGCAACGACTGCCCCATCTACGGACGAGCAAACCCAAAATACGGGCGGCCCAAGGGCGGGACGAGCTCATCGTCACAAGTCACGGGACAAAGGCCTTCAACCTCTTCCCTCAATGCTCTGGTACGCCTAGCTCCTGCTCAAACCTCACAAACCCTTACCTCAAAGCTCTTTCTTCAAAACGCTGGGCCACCTCGATCCTGATCAGGCAACCAGTTTCGCTGGCTGCATTGCGTGGAATAGCCAGCGTACCCACCGATTCGCGATCGCCGCCACCACGACACACTTGGGTTTCCCTTCCGCAAGCAGACGGATCGCGAGGTTGCCCCAGCGAGGGTCGAACCGAATCAGTCGGTGGGCAGCCTCCATCAACGTCGCACGCAACTTCCGATTGCCGGCTTTGATCAAACCCGCGTCAGCCTGACGCGCGCCACTCGATGCATTCCGAGGACTCAAACCGCAGAACCGCGATAACTGCTTCCCCGTGTGGAACCGATCGAACCGACCGATCTCCGCTCGAATGGTCCAGGCCGTCACCGGACCGATCGCCTTCAATGCACACAAGGCATCCACCAGCGAATCGTCCTTCGTTACGGCTGACAGATGCTGCTCGACCTCGCGGATTTCAATCACCACCGCCTTCATACGATCCAGATAACGCTTCACGATCCACAGACCTTCCGGGCTCAGCGATGAGGCTGTCGGCAGCCACGCCAACCACCCGAGCGTCCAAGGCCGAGCCGGCGCGTCGCGAACACGCTGATCACGCAACAACGCACTGACGCGAAGCTTGATGTTGCGACGCTCGTCAACCAGAATCTGCCGGTACCGAACCAGCCGCCGCAGCTCGCGGACCTCGTCCGGCGCCAGCCACACCTTGGGCAGATAGCCCACGCGCTCGAGATCAGCCAGCATCCGCGCGTCGCTGAAGTCGGTCTTGTCCGGGCTGCCCTTCATGCGTTGGACGTAGCCGGGATGGGCCAAATCCACGCTCCAACCGGCCTTGTGGACGAGTTCCTCAGCCAGATTGGCTGCCCCGCCGCAGGACTCGATAGCTGCCCGAGCGACCGAGCCGCACGATTCAGCCGCCTTCACGACCGCTTCCCACTCGTTGCGACAACGCCGATTCAGCAACACCTCACCCGCCCGATCTTCGACACACACCTGAACCGATGCCTGGTGGTAGTCCAAACCCACAAAAACGCTAGAATCGTACATGCTCGTTGCTCCTTCTGTTAGTTGGGCTAGTCTCGAACGACAACGCTCGATAGACTAACCGGGAGCAACGGGCTTTCATCCCCATCTACGGGGTCTCGGGCCACGTCTTCGCGAGCTTGAAGTACTGTCGAGGGTGAATGCCATTCGAGTTGCCGATGTTTCCATCCACGAGGCGCGCTTGTGCTAGTGTAGTGACTCACATTATATGCCACGTATTGGCACTCGGCGTGCTGGTTCCTTTTCGGGAGGATCCGAGCCATGCGCCGAGCTGTTTCCATTGTGCTGACGAACGTTGAACGACAGACCTTGCAGTCGTGGGCCCGCAGTCGCACTTTGCCTGCTCGCCTGGTCACACGGGCGAGAATCGTGTTGTTGGCCGGCAAAGGTGAGCGAAACAACGACATAGCCGTGAAGCTGGGTATGGACCGTGGTGTTGTGGCTCGCTGGCGAAACCGGTTTGCCGAGGATCGTCTCGACGGCATCGCCAAGGAACGCGGTGACCGAGGCCGCAAGGCATACAAACGAAGGCACTGGACTCGCACGATCGTCGAGGTGACGCTCCATACGACGCCGAAGTACGCGACGCATTGGAGCACGCGAACGCTGGCTAAGCACTTGGGGATCGACAAATCGATGGTGCAGCGTGTCTGGAAGGCGCACAAACTTCAGCCGCATCGCGTGGAGACCTTCAAACTCAGCAGCGATCCGCAGTTCATCGATAAGCTGGTGGATGTTGTAGGGTTGTATCTGCGCCCGCCGGAGCATGCTCTGGTGCTCTGTGTTGACGAGAAGAGCCAGATCCAGGCACTTGACCGCACGCAGCCGGGCCTTCCATTCAAGAAAGGCCGCTGCGGCACGATGACGCATGACTACAAACGTCATGGCGCCACCACGCTGTTCGCAGCCCTGCACGTTGCCGAGGGTCGACTCATCGGCAAGTGTTTCAAGCGACATCGTCATCAGGAGTTTCTCAAGTTCATGAAGCTGATCGACCAACAGACGCCGCCGGGACTCGACTTACATTTGATCGTGGACAACTACGCGACGCACAAACACGCGAAGGTGCAGTCCTGGGTCCAGCGTCACCCGCGTTTTCACCTGCATTTCATTCCGACGTCGAGTTCGTGGCTGAACCTGATCGAGCGCTGGTTCCGGGAAATCACGACGAAGCGGATTCGGCGTGGCACCTTCCGAAGCGTCCGAATGTTGGAGCAGGCCATCTACGAGTACATCGATGGGCACAACGACGACCCGCAACCACTCGTCTGGACCGCCGATCTGAAGGACATACTCCCAAAAATCGCCCGCGCCCACGAAATCCTTGATACGGTGCGGAATCAATGAGACGCTACACTAGCGCAGTAAGCGTGCTTGCGTATGGAAGCGACGCATGGGGATTGTGGAACAGACGAACGTCAGCTCGCGCCGCTGACCATGGAAAGAGATGGCGAATGGCAATAACAGCGCTTAAGCGTGTGAATGACGGATGGGTCGACGACCATATCCCGTCCGACCCGTATATGGCGTCCTGCACTTCCTCCTGGTCGGCATGAGTCCCGAGACAGTTCACGACGACAACGTACGGTAGCTCTGGGTTACCGTAGCGCGTTGCCTTCTTCTCGATTGAGTCGCGGATTCGAAGGTGCGACGTTACCCAACAAGCCTCAGACTGCAGCATTCCTATGGGCCGCACGCCAGATCTGCCGCGGGCTGGTTGCGGTTTGGGAAACGGCGTAACGGTAAGGTCCAGTCCGTCATGCCTGAGCTCCAGCTTCGGAAGCTGGTCGAACAAGCGCTGGCGACAAAGCCTCACGATTTCGTCGTAGCTCAGTGTCTTTATCCAGTCTTCGATCTGGCGGCGCCATCGCTTCTCGGGCACGGGAGTGTTCGGCTTACCTTCACAGCTCAGCTCGAGATAGTACTCGGGAGAATGAACTCGGTTGACCGCGTCGTAAAGCGCGTCTAGACGAGCCTGGGTGCCTCGTTCTTCTGCTGTCTCTTCAGTCGCGACAGCGCATTCGAAGATTGTTAGCGATGAGTCAGCTGCTCTCGCCAGGAAATCGGGATGCCTGTCCGTACAGGCGAGATTGGGATGGGTTTCAACCATGTGTCCCGTTCTTAGCAGGAACTCGTGCGTGTATAGCTCAAGAAAGGCTGAGTGAAACTGGAAGTCGTAATCAGATCGAACGCGTTTTTGGATTTCCTGCTGCTCTTGGTTCGGCATGTGTGAGAACCACTGCTCGACTAAGATGCGGACGCGGTCGAAGTCCGCTCGTGCACTTCGGTCAAGGTGCGAAAAAGTAGGCTCTAGGTAGCGCCTCGGCGAGGAGTCAGTGCGGTCCATCTCAGAGAATAGCATCACGCTCTCTGACTCCTGTGTAGGGTCTTTCCGAAGAGTCCTGCTCTGGAGTGTGTTTAGGGATCACACTCCACCGCAATGCGGTTAGCCACGGCACCGGTGTGAGTATCCTGTCCGTCCCGCACCCTTGGCCTGCGGGCAAGGGTGGGCAGCCCAGCGCTCATTAAGTCGGCGAGTCCGTGGACATTTCCGTTGGGCACATCTGCGCTTGCGACGCGTGGCGCAGACCGTCACATCCTTTGACAAGGACGCCAAGCGTGTTACGGCGTGAGAAGCTCGAACCGGCCCTCCTCGCGAAGGTGAGCCAGAAAATCGAGTATTGTCGCGCCCTCGGAAACGCGGCGCTCAGCCACCTCCGCGGCAAGATCATTGCAGCGTGGATGAAGCCGGACTGCTTCGTTACGAATGCGTTCGCGCGCTAGGGGTTCATCCCAGATTCCATGTTCATCGTTCCATACACACGCAACGAACACGCAAAACCGCCCATCGTCGATAGGATGTCCCTTGTGCCAAGTATCGGGACCGAGCCAACGCCGCATGGCCTCCAATGTGCTGTCAGACCATTCCATGATTACTCCTCGCACAATCCTGTGTTATGTTCCTCCCAGATTACGCAACTCTCCGGCTTCGCTTCCGGGGAATACTCCGCCGGGATACCCGCACCGGCAGGATCTGTCAATCCCCCCACCCTACCCTCGACGTACCAAACGCCTTCCCGCGCGACGCCAGCTCCCGTTCGGTGGCGCCGTCACGCCTCCTACAATGTTGCAAAACTCTCGATAATCCCGGAAACGGTCATCTCC
>CBDUZY010000283.1:0-4654 GCA_965371825.1 uncultured bacterium | reverse complement strand
GTTCGATACGCGGTAACTCCGCTCGTCGCTGCCGGGTTCATCGTATGGTCCGCCCCAGGGGCCGCTTGCACTCATCACGCCGACGGGCGTCACGAGCACGTCATCAAGAACGCTCTGGACGATACGAAAGCCCGTAGAGACGACCGCCGATGATGCACTTCGCCCGGCGCCCGGTGCAAGCCGGAGGGCAGCGGCGCTGCTTAGCCACGAGCCCCCACGGTTCCTCCTTTGATCTGGGTCTGACGGGGACTGGTCCTGAAGCCACTCCCAGACGTTTCCGGAAAGGTCATACAGCCCGTAACCGTTTACGGTGTCGATGGTCGAGCTGCCGTCGCTCAGCAGATTGATCCCGTCGTAGAACCCCACCGGCGTCGGGCCGGGCTCGTACGGGTCGAGACTGTCGAGATAGTTCGCGTCGGCCGGTGTTGGAGGATCGCTGCGGCCGAACCCGTAGAGGGCGTCGAAGAGCGCCGTGCCGCCGACACGTCGCATCGACGCCGCCTTGTACCACTCGTTGTACGGGTCGGCGCCGTCCGCGCCGCCGTCCATCGGCAGCCTGTATCCGAGCTTGGCAACCAAGGCGACACGCTCGGTTGAGGTGAGGTCCCGTAAGTACCAGTCGGTAGTGCTTATGGTTACCGGCCGCCAGCCTGCAAGGTCGGAGGCGGCTGCCTCCGCATACACTCGGTCATCCGCGGACAACCCAGTGGCCAAGGTCAACCAGTTACAGAACTTGACCGCCCCGTACCAGGTCACCCCAACCACGGGATGCAAGTCGTATGTCGGATCGCTGACGGCGTAGCGGTCCGCCGCGTACTCGATTCGCCCGCCCGCCGACACGTCGAAGACGAGCGTTCCCGAGCCGTCGACTCCCGTCGTGCCGTCCTCCTCCGTATGTATGTAGACGTCGCCGGTGTCGACATCGAAGTAGAGATACCGCCCGCGCTCATCGTCCAAGTGAGCGAGGGCGTCGTTGAGAAAGGCGACGAACTCGTCGTTGCGTATCTCGTAGCGACCGATTCGAAAGTCGTGTGTCGGTCCGTCAGGCTGGTCATCGGCGGCTGGAATATAAACAAAGTCGATCCAGGGAGGATCCGCCGCCGAGGCCGCTCCAGGACGTGCCAGGCACACCAGGGCCGCAACGACAATCGCCTTCAAGAACGGACGGACTTTCACCACGCCGTCACCCTGCCTCCTTGCTCTCGGTGGACGCCGTCACACGGCTTCCCTGCTCTCGGCGGCGGTTCAAGGCGGTCCTGACCTCGGTCCATCACCGGGTCGCTGTTCCACCGCCTCGCTCCGCCTCATTCTCTGCGCACACCACTCCCACAACTCCTATCGGGCGGTCATTTGGAATGTGCCCACGCGATTTGCCAGCCGTCGCTGATCCAGGCGTCCCGTAAAGCCTGGCTGTTCCGTGCAGGCGTTCTCTATGTGCTGTTGAACTTCACCCCACGGAAGGGCATTATGCGTTTGCGGGGGCTGACATTCCCAGCCTGAAGGGCTAAGCGATGGTAGCCGCGGGCGGCGTCCCGCCTCGGCGGGAGACAGCCTTTCATGCGATTACTGCAGGTCAGCCTTTCAAGCTGCATCAGCGTACAACGCTGAAGCCGCCGGAAGTGTCACGGACCCCATGATTGCCTTAAGCGCGGTGGGAGCCACTCTCGACCAATGATCCTCATCATCGATAACTACGACTCGTTCACCTACAACCTAGTGCAAGCGATCGGCGCTCTGCCGGTTGAGCACGAGATGAAGGTCATTCGCAGCGACGCGGCCGGTGTCGAAGAGGTCCTGTCGTGGAATCCAGCCCACATCGTCATTTCGCCCGGTCCGTGTACGCCTAACGAAGCCGGTATCAGCGTCGAGCTAGTCAGGCGGTTCGCGGGCAAAGTGCCGATCCTGGGCGTGTGTCTCGGGCACCAGTGTATAGGTCAGGCCTTCGGGGCTGGTATCATCCGCGCAGGCAGACTGATGCACGGCAAGACCAGCGAGATTCACCACTGCGGCACGGGCATCTACGATGGCCTGTCAGACCCGTTCACGGCCACTCGCTATCACTCGCTGACAATCGATCGAGCCACGTTGCCGAGCGAGTTCGAGGTCACGGCGTGGACCGAATGCGGCGAACTCATGGGAATCCGCCACAAGACACTTCCGATCGAAGGCGTCCAGTTCCACCCGGAAAGCTTCCTAACCACCGAAGGCAGCCGCCTGATCGCCAATTTCCTGAGCCTATACTCGCCGCCCAGGAGAATTCCCGAGCACGTGTAAAGCCCTTACAGCACAGCAGCGGGGTGTCCGACTGACTTGGAGACAAGTGGCTGATAGGGCGTGCTCCTTGGAGAGAAGCCTACTGAGGAATCCCTTGCGCTCTTGCTCGGCTGCGGAGGACTTCTGGCTTGTTCCGCTTACGATCTTGCGGGCGATTTGGCGGATCGCGGCCCGGACCGGGCTGTTGGGATCGAGTGCGGCGATCGGACGCCCGATGTCGATAGACCGGGCAACGAAGTGGTAGTCGTTGGGCACGGAGGCGAAGACGGTTTTCCTGACCGCCTCTTCGAGGTCGTGCTCCGTGAGCCGACCGGAACGCCCGTCACTCCGATTGACGACGACTTCGAGCCTGTCGTCGGGCACACCCATCCGGGTGAGCGTGTCGAGGCACCGCTTCGTGTTGCGGATACTCGGCACGGACAGTTGACAGACAACGATGATCAGGTCGGCCTGACCCAGGGCGGCGATCGTGCGGGCGTCGAACTGTCCGGGCACATCGACTACGACGTTTTCGTAGACGGCCGTGAGCTGTTCGAGAACCCGGTGAATCACCTCCGGCGTGACTGTTTCGTGTTGCTCGATCTGTTCCGGTCGCGAGAGCAAAGCGACCTTGCACGGCAGCTTGGTCATCGTGGACGCCAAGACGGTCTTATCGATATGGCTGGATGACTCGGCGATGTCGAAGATGGTGAACTGCGGGTCCGAGTCGAAGTTGAGGGCTACGTCGCCGAACTGCAGATCGAGGTCGACGAGGGCGCAGTCTCGGTCGACGAGGTTGCCGATTTCCAGGGCGAGATTGCACGCGATCGAGGTCGCCCCGGCCCCGCCGCTCGCACCCAGAACGCAGATGCAGCGGCTCTTGATGTTGCTCGCAAGCCGCCGGCTGGCGACCCGGGCTACGGCATTGGCGAGGTCCGCCGGATCAATGGGCTCACAGACGAACTGGTCGCACCCAGCTCGCATCGGCGCGAGGATCGCCTCCGGGTCCGACTGGTGACTTGCGGCTATCAAAGCCATCTCCGGAAAGCGGGTCGAGACCTGCTCGATCACGGTGACGACCGCTGCCGCATCAGGGTCGAGATGGAAGAAAACCAGGTTGATACTGCCTTCGTTCAGAAGGTCCGCGAGGGCCTCCGGGCAGGCCACTTCTCCGACGTATCGAACGAAGTTCAACGACTTTACGTGGCCCTCGAGCGTCTTAGACGACTCGGGCTCCATGTTGTACACACAAGCGTGAAGAAGACTACTCATGGCCACCCCGTGTGCCGTCCCGCGATCCCGCGCGCGGACGGACACTCATAGTATCGGCCCGGCTGGGAGGTGAGTTTCCCAACCCATCCACGCCAATCCGGCGAGCGAAGACTCCAGCACAGCTTTCCCATCCGTCATCCCGTCCACGGTATCCGACGTTGCGACAGGGCCGGCAGGAAGGCCGGGGCGGCGCTAATGCGACCTCGTTAGGGCATCTCGACCTGCCGCAGGAGGGTCGCTCCTCAACCGTGCCTTAGACGAGTGGCGCTGGGTTATCGCCCCTTCCACCCGGTGCGGTTCCACGCTATGCCAACACCGGTTCCGGTTTCGCAGTCGGTGTCCTCCTGGCGATGCGCTCTATCGCGATGAGAACCTCAGGATCGAACTCGCCGGAGCCCTCATTCTTAAGCTGCCGCAACACAGCCGTGGGAGAGTCGGCCGGTTCGCCGGACGCTGACACGGCTAGATCGTCGTAGGCGCGAACGGCGCGGATGATGCGAGCCCCCAACGGGACCTCCGCCACATGCGAGCCCTCCTCCGTTGCCACGAAGTCCCGAACCGCGTCGTCTTGACTGATCGCCAGCGGCACGGCGCCGTGGAGCACCGAGCCCAACGAATGAACCAGATCCACACCGAGGAACGTGTGCTTGTCGACCCGCCCCTCATCCGCCTCCAGCGTGCTCACGGCCTTGCTGATCAGCTTGGTGGTGATCTCAACACTTCCTAGATCGTGGAGCAGCGCCCCTACGCGCACGTCGTCGATCTGCTTGCGTGACAGCCTCAGCTCCTCGGCCACAAGCTGACACAACTCGGCGATCCTCACGGATTTCGCCTTTATGGTCGGGTGACCGCTCTGCAGGTACTTGGAGAGGACCTCGACTACACCCACGTAGGCCTCGTGGAGTTCGTCGATCTTGGCCGCCCGCTCGTCGCACAATGTGCCCACGAGGATGGCGGTCAATCCCAGAACGGCCGACCATACCGTCAGCGCCAGACCGACCGTGAGCGGGGACGAGTATGCCGCGAAACCTGATGAGTCCAGCACGGTCGCAACGGTAACGGCGAGTGCACAGAAAAGTGCCAAGACGCCCGCGCTGGTTCGGCCGAGAAAGTACCCGCTAAGGACGAT
>CBDUZY010000282.1:0-4660 GCA_965371825.1 uncultured bacterium | reverse complement strand
ACCTGGCTCTTGGCCGCATAGAATCTGCTCAGTCTGAGTCGAGAGCGGTGGCACACGGCTCCCTTTCAGGGCGAGGAGAGCCGCTCTCGCGGTGAAACACCTGCCGCTGGAGGAACGCTCAAGACGGCCACCGCAAATGCCTCGGACCCGTGGCCGGCTAACCCGGTAGGTGAAGCTCCCGATTGGCGATACCGTGCTCACTGCAATATGCGACGAGCATGGCCACGTATGACCTGGGTTCGTGCTGAGCTTCCGTGAGGTCCAGTTGCCGCTGAGTCTCTCGAATCGCCGCTTCGTTGGGCCCTTCGATCTCCACGAACAGCCCGAGGTGCGGCGGTTCATCCAGCTCGATCCGACATGGACCCAACTGCCAGCTCTCGCGGTTCTTCTGGTAGTTAAGGATCGGAACGAACCCAAGCCGGTTGAGCATGCCTGCGGCGGTGCCCGCGTCGCTCACTTCGATTTCGAGTTCCTCTCGCCTCTTGAGAGGACCCGGGGCGCGCGGACCTTTGAACGTCATTGTCCCGCCGCGCTCGCCGGTTGTCTTGTCGATCGTCGAGCGCACACGCAGGCCGCAACCGCGCCTGCGAAGCGCCCCATCCGGTCTATCCAGGATTATGTTGGTCTCCAGTACGCTGCCGATGCACGTCGCCCCAAGGGCGCGCAGACGCTTTCGTACCGGGTCATGTGACGCGACGTGGAGCTTCAGTTCGGTCTCAATGGGCATTGCATTACCACCCGGCCAGGCGAAGCACCTAGTCCGTAGCGGTCGGCGTCCTCGCCGGCCGTCGTGAGCAATGCTGCTCGCCCGGGAGCACGGACCGCGAGGACGCAGGCCGCTACAACGACTATCGAAACCGACGCTACCTTCTTGGAAACGGCGCTACACAATGATGTTCACCAGTCGGCCTTTGACCACGATCACCTTGCGGATCGGCTTACCACCTATCGCCGCGACCACCTTTGGATCGGCGAGGGCGAGGGACTGTACCGTTTCCTCGTCGGCATCCGCGGCCACCATCACCCTGGACTTGATCTTGCCTCGCACCTGAATCGCGATCTCCACCTCGTCGTCGCAGGCGAGCTTCTCGTCGAAATCGGGCCAGGGCTCATAGGCCAACGTCTGCGAATGTCCGAGGCGATGCCACAGTTCCTCCGCCAGGTGCGGAGCGAACGGGGCCAGCACCTTGACGAACGTCTCGAGAACGGATCGCGGTCGCCGGTCCATGGCTGTCATGGTGTTTACGAAGTCAAAAATGGCTGCGATAGCCGTGTTGAACTTGAGCTGCTCGAGATCCTCGGTCACGCGTTTGGTGAGCTTGTGCTGGGCCCGAAGCGTGTCTTCCCCGGGCTTGGCGTCGACCAGCGACGCCGCAGCTTCGCCGGTTCGTTCGTCGATCACCAACCGCCAGATCCGCTGGCAGAGCTTGTGCAGCCCGGGAACGTCTCGCGTGCTCCAGGGCTTGTCCGCCTCGAGCGGGCCCATGTACATCTCGTACAGCCGGAAGGTATCCGCGCCGTATTCGTCGATAATGCCGTCCGGGCTCACGACGTTCTTGAGGGCCTTGCTCATCTTCGCGATGATTCGCGTGACCGGTTCGCCGCTGCCTTTGAGCACATATTGATCGTCGCCCCGCTCGTCCACCTTGTCCGGGCCAACGGTTATGCCGCGGCGATCGCGGAAGGCGAAGCTCTGGATCTTCCCCTGGTTGAAGAGCTTGGTGAACGGCTCGCACGTCGAGACGTAGCCCAGGTCGAACAACACCTTGTGCCAGAACCTGGCATAGAGAAGGTGCAGCACGGCGTGCTCCGCCCCACCCAGGTACAGGTCGATCGGCATCCAGTACCGTTCCGCCTCGGGGTCGCAGAAGTGCTCGGTGTTGTGCGGGTCTATGAAGCGCAGGTAATACCAGCACGAACCCGCCCATTGCGGCATGGTGTTGAGGTCGCGTAGATACTGTTTGCCGTTTAGCTCGACGCGGACCCACTCCTTGGCCCGACCCAGCGGGGGTTCCGGTACGGATTCTGCGTCGTCCGCTATGGGCGTCGGCTTGAAGTCCTCCATCTCAGGAAGCTCCACCGGCAACTCGTCGTCGCTCACCGCGATCGTCTCGCCGTCTTCACCGTGAAGCACCGGGAAGGGCTCGCCCCAGTATTTCTGCCGGCTGAAAACCCAATCGCGAAGCTTGAAGTTGACCGCCCCACGCCCGACTCCGTTTTGCTCCAACCACGCGATGATCTTGGCCTGGGCATCCGGCGTCGAAAGGCCGTCAAGGGCGCACACGCCGCCGGGCACATCGGCCGATTCGTTCGAGCCGGGCGAGTTGACCGAGACACCCTCGCCCGAGAAGGCGTCACCCCACGCCCGCGGGTTGCCAACGAAGTGGTCGACGAGTCGGTCGATCCCCACCTTGTCACGGAGAACAGCCGCAAGCTCCTCGCCGGATTCGAACGACAGGGGGGGGGCGACCTCGGAAAACTCCCGGACGATGGCCCCGAGTCCTGAGTCCATAGGTTTGCCGGCACAGGACGCGAGCGTCTTGAGGCGCTCTTGGATCCACTCCGGCGTCGGCCTGATGACGGTCACGATCGGCAAGTCGAACGTGCAGGCAAACTCGTAGTCGCGCGTATCCCCGCCCGGAACGGCCATGATCGCACCAGTGCCGTACCCCATCATAACGTAGTCCGCGATCCAGATCGGAATGCGGTTCCCGTTCACCGGGTTGACGGCGTACGCCCCCGTGAAGACGCCAGTCTTCTCCTTGGTGTCGGTCTTGCGGTCCAGCTCGGACCGGTGACGCGCCGTCACGACATAGCGGTCGACCTCGGGGCGACGGTCCGGCGTGGTGATCTGCTCGACCAGTTCGTGTTCCGGCGCCAAGACCATGTAGGTGGCGCCGAAGAGCGTGTCCGGACGAGTGGTGTAGACTCGAATAGCGCCTGGAAAGTTCGTGTACGACAGCGCCCCGCCGCCGTCCCGCGATGCATCCGTGGACCGCCACTTTCCGCTTTCGAGCGTCCAATGGTCGGCGAGCGGAAAGACCACTTCCGCGCCGGTGCTCTTTCCGATCCAGTTGCGTTGCATGAGTCTGATCGGCTCGGGCCAGCCGAGGCCCTCTAGGTCCGCCAGCAGCCGATCGGCGTATTTCGTTATTCGAAGCATCCACTGACGCAACGGCCGGCGATATACCGGATGATCGCCGCGATCGCTTCGCCCCTCGTTGGTCACCTCTTCATTCGCCAGAACCGTGCCGAGTACCGGGCACCAGTTCACCGGAATCTCGTCGACAAAAGCCAGTCGCCGGCGGTTCACCGCCTCGCGCCGCTCAGCATCCGTAAGATCGGACCACTCGCGCCGCCCGGGGGCGTCCGCCTCACGAATAAGTCTCATCTGCTCGTCGACGCCCCAGGTACCGCGCTCGAGGGCCTCGACGAGTTCCGCAATGGGGCGAGCCCGGCCGATCCGCTCGACACCGTCTGTGCCATGATAGCGGCACTCATCGTCGTACCAGCTCTCGAACATCCGGGCGAACATCCACTGCGTGAACTTGTAGTACGACGGATCGCAGGTCGCGACCTCCCGGTCCCAGTCGTAGCTGAAGCCGAACATCCGAAGCTGCCGGCGGTACATGTCGGTGTTCTTCTTCGTGGTCACGGCCGGGTGGACGTTGGTCTCGATCGCGTACTGCTCGGCGGGCAGCCCGAAGGCGTCGAACCCCATCGGATGCAGCACGTTGAACCCGCACATCCGCTTGTATCTGGCGATTATGTCCGTGGCGCAGTAGCCGAGCGGGTGGCCCACGTGAAGCCCCGCCCCGCTGGGATAGGGAAACATGTCGAGGATGTAGAATTTCGGCTTGCCGGTGTCGAACCCGTGGTCGCCGGGGTTGGCCGTGCGGAAGGTCCGGTTCTCCTCCCAATACCGCTGCCACCGGGCCTCGATCCCCGTGAAGTCGT
This sequence comes from uncultured bacterium, assembly GCA_965371825.1. Lineage (GTDB taxonomy): Bacteria > Planctomycetota > Phycisphaerae > UBA1845 > UBA1845 > JAJRUK01. Next base: position 703 of record CBDUZY010000282.1, on the reverse strand, counting down.
ATCGGCCGAGTTTGTCGGGTCGTTTCGTCTCTGCCATCGTTGTCGTCGTCTTCAGTGCTTGTGCCGCCGCGGGCGGATACCGGATGATCGGCAACCGAAAGACGCCGAGTCTAGTAATCACACGTAAGTTCCGCAATCGGCCGGGCCCAACGACCGCGCGGCGAACCCCTGGCTTATGCGGCCGGGCCTCGGTTGTTCCTCCGACTCCGCGCGCCTACAATACCGTGTCGACGACCCTGGAGCACGACCAAGTGAATGAACCCGAGGCACCCACCACTGCTGACGACCAGGTCGATCCCGATCTCGGATATGAGCTTCCACCGGGGCAGCACCCGCTGGAGATCGCCGCTCGAAGCGGCATAGGACCGCTGAGCCCGTTGGGACGCGACATCTGGCACGGTAACGCAGTCCCCTGCGTATCCTGCGGCCAGCTCGTCCGGCGAGATTCGGGCCGGTGTGAGCACTGCGGCCAGGACCTGAGCGACGAAATGATCGAGAAGATGCGGGCCCATGCCGGGCCCTGGTATGTGCTCGAACACCTCCGTCCGTTTCCCGGCGTCACGCTCGAACGGATCATCCGGCAGATGCGTCGCGGGCTCCTGACGGAAACATCGATCGTCCGCGGACCGTCGACCGACTATCAGTGGCGATTCGCCGTCGCCGCACCCGGGCTGTGCCGTTACTTCGGGAAGTGCTGGAACTG
>CBDUZY010000281.1:0-4666 GCA_965371825.1 uncultured bacterium | reverse complement strand
CGCCGCGGAACCGAGCTTCACTTCGGCGCGACCGGTCTCGTCCGAACTTCGGACCGTCTCGCCCTCCAACGCAGCGGCGGGTCGTCTACCCGATCACCGCCGCGGTGTTCTTCATCTAGCGGCACGGTAATCGTATCCAAGCAGGTTAAACGGTTTACAGGAATGGTGGGAGTGTTCTGGTTGAGTGCGTTGGCGGGTATCGATCCGTGATCGGTCCGAACAGCGCAAACATGTGGAGAAAGAAAATGAACAAACGAATCGGCTTCGTACTGGCATTCGCAGGTCTGGCGGTTCTATCGACCCCAACCGCATACGGACAAATGCTGGCAGAATATAGACTGTGCTGCTACTGTTGCTGCAGGGGCGCCCCCGAGGGAGAGACATGCCCGAATGTGGACGCCGTTACGCAGGAACCCGACCCTCCACCGGAAAAAGGATACCCGCTAGGCCCCAAAAGAGTGGAATGCCTCGCCCACTGCAGCGGACATCTTGGAAAGCAGATCGTGGGCCCGCCGGCCGGCGGCGACCCCGTCCCGATCAACCTGCAGCTCATCTCCGACGACATCGGAACTTGGCAGGGCATCCCCGTGTTCTCGGCGCCGAACAAGAACGCCTCGTATACCATCTCAGCCATCACCAACGACGCCAGCGTGCCCGATTCGGTCAGCTTCTGGCTAGTCGACGATGACCATCCGGACTTTGACGGCGTGGACTTCGAGTCAGACGGAAACCACTTTGTTCTTCTCGGGACCGACGCGGACCCTAGCGGTGGCTGGTCCGTGACGTTCACTCCAGACGACTTAGTGCCCGGTGGCGGTCCGGCGTTCAGTCCGGGCCAGTGGTACGGATTCATCTACGCGCGCGCGGATATTCCGGGCCACGGGGAGTCGGACAAGGACTACTTTGCCTTACCCGCCGGTCGATTCGGCGTCGTCCCGACCGTATCGGAATGGGGCCTGACCGTAATGGGACTGGTCATCCTGTCCGCGGCGACTGTGATTCTCTATCGGCGACGTCGGGTAACAGCGTAGCGCCCTTGCGGGTGGAACTGGAGCTGGCAGGAGACATTGGAGGCGAGGAACATGCTGCATGGCATCACAGGTGAAGTGTGCGCGCGACCGAGAGCACGCGTACGAGGCTGGCTGGTGACTGCGGTCACACTCACAGCAACTGGCGGGCTCTATGCGGAAGACGTCAAGTTCAGTCAGCCACCGTACGGCGACGAGGAGAATGTCGCGTCGAATGTGGACTTCGGAGACTTTCTTCCGAATGTCGCACTCGCGGACGATTTCGTAACCGACGAGCGTAGCATAACAGCAGTGCGCTGGTGGGGAGGCGAACTCGGAGGGGCCTCGGTGTCATTCGGACCGTTGTTCGGCTCCGACCCTTGCGGTCCAGACCGTGTGTTTGGCGAAGGGATACTCGTCACGGTCGATCCGTACACGGGCGTTGCCACGCCGATCATGGACCCAGCCGACGGGTTGTGGCCCCTCTCAGTCACCGAAATAGAGTGGTCGCCCGACGGCGACACACTCTACGCCGCAACGGCCTGGTCGAGCATTATCTGGGTCATCGACCCTGACACGGGAGCTCAGGTCGGCGCCGGCATCAACTATTATGACGACAGCTTAACGTGGTTCGGCAATCTGAATGGTCTTGAATTCTACTGTCCAGACCCGGAGGACACGGGAAGCTGCGTCTTGCTCGGCACCTTCTTCCGGTGGGACTCCGACCAACAGGAGATCGTGTCGGCGATCCTGGTGAAAGTCGATACCACGCCGGGAACTCCAGGAATTGACGTCCTAACCGAAATCGGACCCATCAACCCTGGGGATCCCCCCGACCCCGACCTCTACGGTCCCGTCGGGGGTCTAGCCTTCGACCCAGACGGAAGGCTGTACGGCATCATATCCGGACCCGGCGGAGGTAGCGGAGGGGATTGCAGCGGTGACGGCGGAGGCGGCGAGGCTGACCCGCCCAGATTGCTGGAACTCAATCTGCTCACCGACCCGAAGACGCAGGAGCTGACCGGCGTCGAGGTCGCTCACATAATCCCGACGGACCTTCCCAAACGAGCTTCATCGCTCGAATCTCTGCCTGACGGACGATTGATCGCCGGTACGTCCGACGGGTGCCTGTACCACATTAGGATTCAGGAGGACGAGGGCGGCGTCCCGGTCTTTGGGCTCGGCACGGACATCGGTCCACACGTAAACACGCGGAAACTCAGCGGCTTGGCGATGCGACCGAACAGTCCGTCAGTCGAGTTCGACGCCCCCGACCTGGTTGGTTGCGTGGACCGATCGCAGGACCAGTGTGGGAACGAAACACTCGACGAAGGGGAGGACTGCGACCCACCCAACGGCGTCAACTGCGACGCCGAGTGTCAGTTCATTCCCCTCCCCGGCAACATTGACGGCTGGCTCGTTGGCTTCCATGAGCCGTTGCAGGAAGAAGTCCCCGAGCCCCCCCCGACGGTAGCGCTGGCTCTGTACTTCTGCGAAAACGACGGAGCGGTCGTCTCCGTCGAACCGCTCGAAGTCAGCTCGTGTGACGGATCCGACCTGAACGAGTACACAACGGCGTTGGCCGACTGCTGTCTTGTCAGCACGGCTGCCGACGGCCGAACGGGTTCCGTCCCGGTGGACGATGAAACGCACGCCTTCACGCCGGAAGAGTGCAGGTACGCGATTAGCATTCAGGCAGTGGTCGGTCGGCAGTTCATCGACGACGGCCAGGGCGAGTGCGTGCCAACACCCACGGCAAACATAGCCATAGACGACTTCTGGGGCTGGTACTCATCGGAGGACCAGCGCACTCGCCAGGTTCCGGTATCGGGCGTCTTGACGGTCGGTGGTGGCGGCGAACTGCAGTATGGCTCTTGGGTCGATCTGGTGCCCGGCTGCGGAGAGGGCAATATGGCGTTCGAGCTTCTAACGACGGAGGTGCCGCCCGGCGGGCCGGCTGAGGTCGGCTTTGATCCAGATACCATACCCCTGCCCATCGCGATACCCGATTGCGATGGCGCTTACCCCGACCCGGTTTTACATACGCGAACCATCTCAGAGCCGAATTGTGGCCCGATCCTCGACATCGAGGCCTACGTTCGAATCGAGCACGACTATGTAGGTGACCTCGTCGTCACGCTGACGCACAACGACATCCACGCCGAAACCACGACGATAACGTTGATGAGCCGCGCCGATGGTCCGGAAGAGGATGAAGACTGTGGCGGGGTCTGGGTCTCAGCCAGTAATTCCAACGATGTCGACGTAACCTTTGATGATCTTGCAGCCAACTCCATTGAAACGGGGCCGTTTCCGCTGTCCGGCAGGTACCGCCCCTATCGCGGCGCGACCGGGAACCCTGATGGGCTAAGCGAGTTCATCGGCATGGACCGCTGTGGCGACTGGGTCCTTACTGCCCAGGACGCGTGGCCCGGCGACGATGGCACACTCGAGGAGTGGTCCCTGTCCTTCACCAACCAGGGACACCTCGACGACTGCAACAGGAACGGTATACCCGACGTCTGCGACATCTCCGACGGGCGCAGCTACGACACCGGTGCGGCGCAGAACTCCATTGCGGACAACGGCGTCCCGGACGACTGTGAGACCGCCAAGTGCAGATACGTTTACCTGGAGTTGAACGAGCTGTCAGCGACGGAGTTTCTGGATGAGCCTACGGCGATCGGTGTTCGCCTGACCTCGCTGCACCGCGCAGACCCGTCGTGTTCGTCCGGCGGCGACCCCGACTTCTCCTACTTCGATGAGGTCGAAGGGTGCGCCGAACCCATCGATCCTGAGACCGGGGCGGGCGGGTGCATTCGGTGGATCGGCCCACCGTCGGTCGTTCCGAATCGCACGGACTCGGTAAACCCCGACCCCGGGAGCTACTTCGTGGCGTCGGGCCTGCAGTGTGAACCCTTCGTGATGGATTGGTCGACCGTCGCCCAACTTCAACTCTATGGGGTGGAGATCTTGCCGAGTTCAGAGTACGAGGTCCAACCTGGTGACGCAGAGTGCATGGCCGCCGGAACATGCCCAGCGCCGACGCTGGTACTCAGCACGGCTGTCTGGGGTGCTGTCGCGGACCCTGACCCTGACATTGAGCACCCCCTATGTCGGGACGTGCTTGACGTAGCCCGGGTCGTGGACAAAGTCAAAGAGCTACGAGAAGTTGCAGGTAAACCTCGGACGCAGCTTCGGCCAAACGACGTGGACCCTTCGGAGAATGTGACAGTTCTCGACGTCGCGACCGCCGTCGATGCGCTGAAGGGCAAGCCATACGGGTTTTCGCCCCACACCGGACCCTGCACCTGTCCACCTGTAGTCGAGTGCCCTGACACAGACGACTGCGGGCGATGTTCACTGCCGCCGCCAAGGGGCGTCTGCTGTCTCGAGAACGGGCAGTGTCGTGAGTGGACCGAAGAGACGTGCCTGGCTGAGCTGAACGCCGAGTATCGCGGCGATTGGACTGAGTGTCATTTGGAGGATTGCACGCCACCGCAACGGGCATTGCGGATAGGGAATCCTCGGCCTGCGGCTCGAGGGTACTGAGGGCGCGGCGCTGGCCTTCCGGCGAGTCAGCGCTCGTGGCATCCTTCGGTCGCGGATCCCACAAGGGCAAGCCTTGTCCATGCGCCGGCCCGACCTCGTGTCCGTAG
>CBDUZY010000280.1:0-4682 GCA_965371825.1 uncultured bacterium | reverse complement strand
GCCGCTGGTAGTAACTACAGTCATCCCCCCGGTCGACGGAACGTCCGGGTCGATCTCGACATAAACGTCGAAAAACGAGTCGACCTGAAAGCCGCCGCCGTCCGGGCACTGCACCACGATGGGCTCGACGCTCTTCAGGTTAAGCGCCACCATCTCGATGGGAACCGTGTTGTCCACACCATAGGGCGGCGGTACGAGATCCTGCCGTTCGATGATCGTCGAAGCGTTCCCGTACATCTCCGGTTCGATCGGCTCGCCCACGAGCGTGATCACACCCTCCCACGGGTCCCCGCCGGGGCAGAAGAAACCGGCGGGAATCGGTGGAAGGCCGTTAAGCGTGCCGAACTCCACGTATGTCCCTGTGAGCGTCGTGAAGTAGTCCAATCCAGGTAGGATCGTGATACAACCCGGATCGGGTGCGCAGTCCGGGTCATAACAATCGGTGAGGAAGTCACAGTCGTTGTCCACACCGTCCTGGCAGTCAAGACCTGGCGTCTCGTTCAGCGGTGGCGCACCACAGTCCTCCGGGCAATTGCAGCGGTTCTCCGGTGGATCGTCGCACACGCCGTCTCCGCATGTCCCTATGCCGCCGTTCGCCCACGCCGCCGGTAAACACAGGACCAGACCCATGGCCCACACTCTGTTTATGTTCTTACTCATCGCAATCCCTCTCACCTTTCGCTCTCGACGGCATGACGGTATCCGCCGCCTCCAGATCCCGCTGCACGAAATTCCGCCCAACCGTACCTCCGGCCCTTGTGCCGTCATCGTTATCTCCTTGCGCCCCGTGTTGACTTGCCCGCCTCGCGAGAAACCCGGCACCGGTCACACCGAAAACCCGTCCGCAAGCGCGGACTTTGGGCCTCGGCCCCGTCCCGTTCGCCGTGCCGTTCCTTGTAGTTACGCTTCTCGTGTGGGGATCGCTGGCCGACGCGCGCCGACCGGGTGTGCGATGCTGAGCAAGTCTGCGTTCGCTCGTCAGCTCGACCCGAGATGACCCTGAAAAACTGGTTCGCGCGCACAAATACTGATATACCGGCGCGTGCGCACGTACGCGGTCGCCTTGCGCGAATCGTCACGACGTATCCCCGTCCACGAGCCGTCGTAAGATCGCGGCACTGTCCTTACGGACTGTCACTCACGACACGAATTGCCATTCGCATTACTTCGCGTTCTTAGCTGTACAAGCTAGTCGATCGCGGTACGGCGTGCAAGACAATTCAGGGATTCCACTAGTTTATGTTTCAGTGACACTATGACTGACGGACTGGACCTGCGGCGCAATTCCGGTGGCACTGCTTTTCACTACCGACCCCCCGCGCCAGCACCGCAAACCGCCCTTTGGGGCCGCGCACTGCGTGACGGCCGTGTACAGCGGAAAAGCCCATCCCCCGGCAGCCACACGAGCGCAAGATAGCCGTGACCAAGCCTGGTCAGCGGGAGCCTTTGCGGGCCTTTTTCCGCGGGCGTTTCTTCTTCGTGACAACGCTCCGGCGACCTGCGGTCTCGCGGCACCCGCCCGCCAGAAAGGTGCATTCCGCCTCGCCGTTCAGAGCGCACGTGCCGTCGGAGTGAGCCCCGCACTGGAGGCAAAACCCGTCAGCGTCCCCATTAGCTTGGGCTAACGCTACCGCCATCTGCTGCAGACCGGCTATCAGGTCCTTCGCCCCCGGGCGCCTGACAGATCGCATGACGCTTCTAAGAACGTCGCGCTGTCCGCGACGGATCGCCTGGAACTTGGAACGCCCGAGCTTGGTTAGCTCGAGGTTGACTTCCCGCCGGTCTTCCTTGGCTCGCTTGCGGACCACCAGGCGACCTTGGGCCATCGAGTCGATGATCTGGCTTACCGCCGGCTTCGTAACGCCCAGAAACCGGGCTACCCGGGTCGACGTCTGGCCGCCACGCTCACCGAGAAGACGAAGGAGCTTCACCTTCGACACGGCCAGCGGTCCGCCCGTCGCCGACTCGACGGCCCGCTTCTCGAGAACCTCATCCACCGCACGCGAGACCAGCATCAACGACTTGAGCATCCCGCCTACGGAATCCGCAGAAGGTGTTTTCTTCTTCGCCATTTTGTTTTCTCCGGCTCAATTATCCACAAACATCGGGCTTCGAGATGACTGGAAACAGCCTACCGATCACGATGAACTAACAGCACCGACAGGGTTGGCCTCCACCTACGGACCCCAACTCCCTCGATTCCAAGACCGTTGCGAACGCACCCCGCGTTCGTTCCGGGTTCCGTTGTCACAGCGCCCCCGGCCTTGCGGTTTGCTCGAGAATCGAGATTCCGTCGGCCCAAGCCTAAACATAGTGCCGAGTCCGACGATCTGTCAAGGCCCTGAAATGCTCGATTAACCGGATTCCCAATTCAACGGAGGACGATACGACTGGCAAGTAACCCAACGAACCGCCGGTCGGATGAGTTAGCACTTTACCGTTAATGGCGTTTCCCGCTATGGATAAGGGGGTTTCCGGCTCAGGATCGTGCAAGACGCCGCCTGCCACTGCTCCTGCACGGTGGAAGGGCTGCGAGGATGAAGGTGAAAGGATGAACAAGGATAATCAGGTACGCGACTGCCGCACGCCGGGGCATCGCCAGACCAGAGCCGCAATTCGGGCGCCCCGGGAGTCTGGTGAGATAGGCGCGCGGAGCCTACCCGTGGGCGGCGTTCGCCTGAGGCGAACTTGCCCACCCCGACGCGGCGACTTCAACGGCTTTCGCGGTCTGATGTGCAGTTTCCGCTTGGATCGACCCGGCCGCTTTGGTAAGATGTTCTTGGAAGTGTACATAGTGGGAGTGTCCGCAAAGGAACCTCCTTGTTTCCACGAGGCGTTGACATGAAGAGACTCGTTGCGACCTGCTTGGGTTTGACGGGCTTGTGGCTCGCCAACTGTCCGGGCGCGGCACTCGCCGGGGCGACCGACCGCCCGGCCGGCCCGGAGACTATGGACGCCGCCGATCTGCGTAGCGTTGTCAGTTGGATTCACGAAGTAACGACTCGCGAATCCGAGGACGTGATCCTCGATCGCGTCGCGGACATGATCGCCGAGGCGGCCGACGTGAGCACGCTCTTGAATCTCGACGTTCAGTCAAACGGGCACAGCACCATTAGCGCATCACCCGGAGCGCAGGTGAGGTATGAGATTACCGGCGTCTTGAGTGACGATGCGAATCAGGGCCTGGGGCTGATCGGTCTTACGCTGGTCTTCGACGGCGGAGACCTGACGCAGGCGGATGAGCCGCAAGGTGAACCGACGCCCGGCTGTGACAACCCGATGATCAACTTCACGAAGCCCTGGGGCATTACGAACCCAGCCGGCTTCGGCGGCACTTTGATCGGCGGAGATTTGGTGCAGGTCGGCGGTGGGCAGAACACGATCAACAACACACCGGACAACGCCGACTACCCCATCGGGCCGGTGCTGCTCGGTGTAGCACAGCCGTCGGGCTGCGGACCGGCCGTCCTGGTCACCGGTGCGCTCACCGCGCCGGTAGAGGCGGGAACCTACACGCTTGCGGCTATCGACGTGTTCGCCATCGTGATCCTCGAAGATGCCACGGGAGATCCATACTGGGCGGTGGGTGCGGCCGGCAACGGCACGAACTCCGCGCTGACCATCACAGTGTCCGACGCACCGACGATCCCCACGACCTCGACGTGGGGCGTCGCCGTGTTGGCTTTACTGCTACTAGTCGGCACCACGCTCCGTTTCCGTCACATGCGTAGGCACGCCGGACGTCTTCAATTCGGCCAAAGCTATCCTCCTTCGCCAAACACGTGAATGACGCACAGCGACGTCTAGCCTACATAGGCTGTGAACCACGTTGTGTCCCGTCCAACGAATCCCGCTGCTAGTCACGTGGCGCGGCACCGCTCGAGAGCGGTAGCACACGGCCCGGTGACACCGCTCGGCACTGCTCGAGAGCAGTGGCACACGGACTTCGCCACACACGAGGGGTGGCGCTACGTGCCCGAACTCAGTCCATCGACCGCTGCGCGGAGGGTCTCACCGATTGACTCGTGGATAACGAGATCAGCTAGGTGATCGAGCGGGGTGCCGTCGCGGTTGATGATCACGAGCGTCGCCCCGGCTTGTTTGGCCAAGCGTGGCAGCGAGGCAGCCGGCTCGACCACGAGTGACGAACCGATGGCAATGAACACATCGGACTCGCCGGCGAGCTGCGTGCCCTCCATCATCTCCTCTTGCGGCATGGCCTGACCGAAGGAGATGGTCTTGGACTTGAGCGGGGCGCCGCAGTCGTCGCAGTCGGGAGCGTCGTCGCCCGCTTCGATCATGGCGAAGGTCTGCTCGGGCGTCCATTCCTTTCCGCAGGAGATGCATGCGACCATCCTGGCTGTGCCGTGCAGCTCGACCACGCGGCGACTGCCGGCCATCTGGTGCAGGCCGTCGATGTTCTGAGTGATGACAGCGACGATCTTGCCGAGTTCCTCGAGGCGGGCGAGGGCGAGGTGGCCGTCGTTGGGCTTGGCGTCGGCGAAGTCGCGGTACATCTCGACGCGCTGCTTCCAGAAACGCACGCGAGCATCGCGCGAGGCGAGGAACTCGTCGTACATGATCGGGCTGTTTCGAGACCAAAAGCCGCCCGGGCTGCGAAAGTCCGGGATGCCGCTCTCCGTGCTGATCCCCGCGCCGGTAAAAGCCACACCCGCGCGAGC
>CBDUZY010000279.1:0-4692 GCA_965371825.1 uncultured bacterium | reverse complement strand
AAGGACGCGGGCGCCGGGCGAGGGCAAGAGGGAGTTCTTCCATCTCTTGCTCCTCGCCATGGATCTCGAGGGTTATCGCAACCTGATCCGATTGGCCACCATCGGGTACACGGAGGGCTTCTACCGCAAACCTCGGGTCGACTGGGAAGTCCTCCGTGAACTTTCCGCGGGCTTGCTGTGTACGAGCACCTGTTTGAGCGGCGAGATTCCCCAGGCTTTCCTCACCCGCGACCGGGCTGCGGCGGAGACCCTTGCCAAGAACTATCTCGGAGTATTCGGCCCCGACAGGTTCTTCATCGAGCTCCAGGATCATCAGATCCCGGAGCAGCGGATGCTGAACCCGGAGCTTGCGGACCTGGCCAATCGAATCGGCGTCGCCACGATAGCAACCAACGACGTACATTACCTCGACCGCGACGACGCCGAGGCGCACGATGTCCTGTGTTGCATCAACACGGGAAGCCTTGTAGCCGACGAGGACCGCTTCAAGTTCCCCTCGGGAGAGTTCTATTTCAAGAGCCCGCAGGAGATGTCGGCTCTCTTCCCCGATCATTCGGACGCGGTTACGAACACGCTGCACGTCGCCGACCTGTGCAACCTGGAGCTCGACCTCTCTAAGCGGTACGCCCCGGTCTACAAGATGCCGGACGATGTCACCACGGAGTCGGGCGAGCCGCTCGATGACGCGACCTACCTGCGCCGCCTTGTTTACGAGGGGGCGAAGGAACGGTATGCGGAGATCACGCCGGAGCTTCGCGAGCGGATCGACTACGAACTCGAAGTGATCATCAGCAAGGGTTTCGCGAGCTACTTCCTGATCTTCTGGGACTGCGTTCGCTACGCCCGCAGCGAGGGGATTCCGGTGGGGGCACGGGGTAGCGGGTGCAGCTCGGTGGTCGCCTACTGCCTGCGCATCAGCGCCCCCGATCCGATCCGCTATGAGCTGTACTTCGAGCGATTCATGGATCCCGACCGCGATGAGATGCCCGACATCGACCTGGACATCTGCCAGAACGGGCGTGGTCGATTGCTGGAGTACGTGCGCGAGAAGTACGGGCACGTCGCCCAGATCATCACGTTCGGCACGCTCAAGGCCAAGGCGGTCGTTAAAGATGTGGCGCGCGTGGTGGGGCTCGGGTTCGAGGAGGCCAATCAACTCACGAAGCTCATCCCGTCGGAATTGAAGATGACGCTCGACAAGGCCCTCTCCCAGGAACCGGAGCTGAGGAAACGCTACGACGCGGACCCAACCGTCAAGAGGATTATCGACATCGGCCGCCGGCTGGAGGGCGTTGCCCGCAACGCCGGAGTGCACGCAGCCGGTGTCGTGGTCGCGGATCAGCCCTTGGTCGACTTCCTGCCGCTCTACAAGCCTGCAGGGCAGGAAGCGCTCATAACCCAGTTCGACGGTCCGACGGTCGAGAAGGTCGGTCTGCTCAAGATGGACTTCCTCGGATTGCGAACGCTGACCACGCTGGAGCGCGCCCGCCAGCTAGTGCAGCAGCGGACCGGCGAGTCGCTCGATCTCGACGCGATCGACCTGACCGATCAGAAGGTGTACGGACTGTTCGCCCGCGGTGAGACGCGAGGCGTATTTCAGTTCGAGTCGGGTGGAATGCGCGACGTGATCATGCGGATGAAGCCGAACCGCATCGAGGATCTCATCGCCGCGAACGCTCTCTTTCGTCCCGGTCCGATGGAGTACATTCCCGATTACATCAAGCGAAAGCACGGTGCAAACTGGACGACGCCGCACCCGATCATGACCGACGTACTGGCTGAGACGTACGGCATCATGGTGTATCAGGAGCAGGTGTCGCGCATCGTGAACCGGCTTGGCGGGGTAGAGCTCAAGGCCGCGTTCCGCCTGGCGAAGGCGATCAGCAAGAAAAAGACCGGCATGATCGAGGCGATGCGCGAGCCGTTTCTCGACGGATGTGTCGGGAACGGCGTGCGCCGAAACGTCGCCGATCAGGTCTTCGAGGACATCCTCAAGTTCGGCGGGTACGCCTTCAACAAGGCCCACTCGACGGGGTATGCCATCGTCGCGTTCCAGACCGCGTGGATGAAGACCTATCATCCCGTCGAGTTCATGGCCGCGGTGATGACCTTCGAGATGTCCAGCACGGAGAAGGTAGCGGAGTATCGCGACGGGTGCAGGGAGATGGGAATCGAGATCGACCCGCCGAGCATCAACGAGTCGGAGTTCGATTTCACGGTCGATCCGTCCACGACCCGGTCACCGGGCGGGGCTATTCGCTTCGGACTCGGCGCGATCAAGGGTGTGGGTGCGAAGGCCGTAGCGGCGATCGTTGATGAGCGGCAGCGGGAAGGTGCATTTCAGAACCTGTTCGACTTCTGCGAGCGCGTGGATCTTTCCGCCGTGAATCGGGCGGCCATCGAAGCACTTATCTGCGCCGGAGCGTTCGATCAGACCGGCGGGATGCGCATGGCGCTTAGCAAAGCAGTTGAGCGGGCCATGGCCGTGGGGCAGGCCGTTCAGCGCGACCGGCGCAGCGGACAGATGGCTCTATTCGGCGCGGATGACCCGGGCGGTGGCGCGGACTCGGCGCCGCCGATGCTATCCACCGAGGAGTGGAGCGAGGCGGAGATGCTCAAGCGCGAGAAGGCCGTGCTCGGGTTCTACATAACGCGGCATCCGCTCGCCAAAGATGAGCGCCTGCTCGAAGCGTGTGCGACGGCGACCACGGCCGAGCTCGATCGATTCGAGGATGGGCAGGAAGTGATCGTGGGCGGCATGGTGTCGAGCATTCGCAGCGTGACAACCAAGAGCGGGCGCAACGCGGGGAAGCAGCTCGGGATCGTTACGCTGGAGGACCTCACCGGCAAGGTCGAGGCGATTGTGTTTCCGAAAGACCTGGCGCAATACCGAGAGCTTCTGGTGCCCGACGCCGTCGTTTTCATCGAGGGGCAGGTCGATCGCAAGCGTGAAGAGCCGTCGTTGCGCGTCTCACGCGTCGTCCCTGCTGACAAGGCCGCGGAGACTTTCGCCAAGGCGCTGATCCTCGACATCAACAACGACTCGCCGCTCGAGAAGCTGACCGAGCTGTTCAGGGCCCATCGAGGGGAGTGCCGGGTGTACCTGGATGTGGCCACGGGCGACGGCCTCGTTGCCCAAATCGAGTGCAATCCCACTGTTCGCGTCTCCTGCACACCCAAGTTCACGACTGAGCTCCTGCGGCTGGCCCCCGATGCCTCGCCGAGAATCCTGGGCGTAAGGAGAGGGCGGCAGATTCCACTCGCGGGTTGTGGTATCACCGGGGAGAGTGTGCCCGTTGGCGGCCCCGTTGCGGTCTAGTCGGCACCTGCCGGGTTCCAGTACGCCCACCAGCCCGTCCATGTCGAATGGCCACAGGGCCGATAAGCCGGGGCGGGCGCGTTGAAGCGGAGACGCAAGTGGCCGCCGGCGCGGCGGATGTCTTCGGAATAATCGAAATCGGGCGCGGAATTGACAGGCTGCGGGATGATCCGCCGTCTATTGGGGAGAACATGGCGATGCCGCTAAGGGATGATCTCGACACCGAAGAGCCGGTGATCGAAGCGATTCAAAGCGGCGATCGGTACGCGTTCGAGGAGTTCCTGCGACGCCAGAACCGTTGGGTGCGCGGCGTCGTTTTCGGAGTGCTGGGAGACAAGGATTGCGTGGATGACGTCACTCAGCAGGTGTGGGCGGCGGTCTGGCAGCGGATCGGAGAGCTTCGCGAAGGTGCTCGTTGGCGACCGTGGCTTTATCGACTCGCCCGCAACGCGGCGATCGACGCCGGTCGGGAGCTCACGCGCCGGCGAAAGCGCGTTCGGTCGGTTGCCGGTGACGTGCCGGAGCGAAGAGCTGAGGTTGCGACGGACGCCGACTTCGACGCCGGCGAGCAACACCGCGAGGTCCTCTTGGCGATCCAGGGCCTGCCGGCCATATACCGCGAGCCGTTTGTCCTTCGGCACCTTAGTGGATGGAGTTATCGCGAGATTTCGGACGTGATGCGACTGCCGGTTGACTCCGTGGAGACGCGCCTGGTACGAGCAAGACGGTTCCTGAGGGAAACGCTGAAGGACAGGGTGACCTGAGAGTATGTCGCACGAAGATGAACATCTCGAGAGGTTGATCAGCCGGTCGCTGGACGGCGCCCTGAGCGCCGACGAGCAGCTCGAGTTGGATCGGGAACTCATTCGCAATCCCGAAGCTCATCGTTTGATGGAACGGTGCCGAGCGATCGACGAGTTGGCCGGGGTTGCGTTGGAAAGCGCGGTCGCAAGGCCGGACTCCGAGGTCGAGGCGCCGACGCCGGTGCGGAACGCGAGTGTCCGGCGGGTCAAGCCCCGGGCGTTCAACCGAGGATGGCTGCTCGTTCCGGGAGCGATTGCCGCCGCTATCCTGGCGATCGTTATCCCAAGGCCCACGTTCACGGATCAAAACGGAGCTATCACCGACGCATCGAACGGCCAGCCGACCACGATGCCGATCGTGGCTCCCAATCGGCAGACCGGGCCGGGCGATCTGATGCGACCCGTGAGTTCGGCACCATCCGTTCGACGCCATACCGGCCGCGAACTCATCGGCGTGGTCGGCGACGACGGAAACCTCTACTGGATCGAGGTCGAGCGCACGCGGACCATCAGGCTTCCGCGAAGGCGGCCGGTCTCGAGTGGAAGTCTGGATGAAATGTAACGCAACGG
>CBDUZY010000278.1:0-4694 GCA_965371825.1 uncultured bacterium | reverse complement strand
GCGAACACCGCCAGCAGAAGCGGGTCACCGGTGGGCACGGCAACATCTCCCGCAAGTCGGCGGAGAGACGGTTCTCCTCCCCTATCGCGTACACGACGAAGCTGCCGTACCTGTCGCAGATGCAGTCGAAAGACGACGTGACGAAAAGCGTCGTGTTGACCTGCTCGATGAGGGCGGGGCCGGCAATCCAGTTACCGCAGGTAGTCACATGCCCGTCATAGACGGGCAGATCGACAAGAGTCTGCTCTTCGGGAATGTAAGCGCGCCGCTTGCCCTTCAGCGCGTTCGAGGCGTCATGGCCCGTCGAAGATTCCTCGACAAACGCGACTCTATCGGTAAGTCCGGTAGCGCGAACACGGACATTGATGAGTTCGACGGCCGTGCCCTCCTCCTCGAGTGAGTACCCGTACATGCGCAGGTGTTCTTTGTGAAAGTCCCGCTCGATTGCCTTCGCATCCGTCTCGCGGACCGTGTCCATCGCCACCTGGAAAGACACCTCGTGGTATTGTCTGACGTACCTGCAGTCCAGGACCAAGGTGAACCGGCGGCGCTTGGCGGGAATGCTCTCCTGCGTCAAGAGCGCGTCACCCTCGCCAGTCATCCTCTCAATCAGATTCAGCAGCGCCTTCCAGTCGATAGAGTCAAACGGCGACACGAATGAAGTCACGAAGTCATGCCGCAGATCGCTCATCAGCATGCCGGCCGCACAGAAGATCGACGACTCACGGGGCACGAGAAACAGAGGTATCTCCAACTCGTGACAGATCATACAGGCGTGCAGCGGACCGGCACCACCGGCTGCGACCATCGGAAACTCCCTGGGGTCGAACCCGCGCTTGACGGAGATCTCTCGGACACCCTGGGCCATGTTGGTGTTGATTACCCGATACATGCCAGCCGCCGCGTCCTCGACCGACAGTCCGAGCGGCTTCGCCACGTGCTCCTCGATTGCCCGCACCGACGCCTCGCGGTCGAGCTTGATCTTACCACCCGCGAAGAACTCCGGATCGAGGTATCCAAGAGCCAAATCCGCATCGGTGCAGGTCGGCCGGGTCCCGCCCTTGCCGTAACACGCCGGACCCGGCTCGGCTCCCGCGCTCTGCGGTCCCATGCGAAGCAGCCCGCCCTCGTCGATCCAGCCGATACTTCCGCCGCCCGCCCCGATGGTGACTATGTCCAACATCGGAAGGGCGATGCGATAGCGGTTTATCTCCCCTTCCGTGACCACGTCGGGAGCGCCGTCCTGAACGAGGGCGGCATCGAAACTGGTGCCGCCCATATCGACCGTTATGCAACCGCGATGTCCGTGCGCGGCGACGTAGCGCAGCCCCGCCTCCGGTCCGGCGGCAGGCCCCGACAGCAGCGTGCGCGCCGGTCCCGCGCGGGCAACCGCCGGGAACATGATACCGCCGTTCGACTGCATAATCAGCAGCACGCCGGAACACTCGATCTCCTCGAGTCGCGATACGAGGCGATCCAGATACGAACTCAGCTTCGGTCCGACATACGAATTCAGCACCGTCGAACTCACTCGATCATAGAAGCGGATCGACGGCAACAGCTCCGCGGACACCGTCAGGTAAGCGCCAGGCAACTCCTTTCGGACCAGCTCGGCTGCCTGTTTTTCGTGCTCGGAGTTGGCGAACGAGTTCATAAAGCAGATCGCCACCGCCTCGACCGCTTCGTCCTTGAACAGCCGGATTGCCCGCCGGATGTCCTCGATGCTCAGCGGCTCGAGTTCGGCGCCGCGATAGTCGAGCCGACCGCCGACCGGGGCGCGCAGATACCGAGGTACGAGAGGCACAACGTTCGTGTAGCGGTTGTTGTACTGCTCCTCACGAATGCCCCGGCGCATCTCCAAGGCGTCGCGGACTCCCGCCGTGGTCAGCAGACCGGTCTTCGCGCCGGTTCGGGTCAACACCGCGTTCGTCGTCACCGTCGTGCCGTGGACGATGGTCTCGATCGACCGCGCGAGGGCCGTAAGCGACAGCCCGGCGCTCGCCGCGATCTCCTTCAAACCGTTGATAACACCGACGGATGGGTCGGAGGGAGTCGAGAGAACCTTGAAGATCCGCGGCGCTTCGTCCGGCTGGGTCACCAGAAAATCGGTGAACGTCCCGCCAACGTCTACGCCGATCTTGAGGCTCACGAGCTTCTCCCGGCGAGCTGCAGATCCTTGGCGAACTCGGCACCCTTCCAGAAGGCGGTCGTGTTCGCCTCCCGAAGGGCGGGAGGGATACGTCCGGACACGATCTCCCAGAACTCGTCCGCGGTGCAGGGCAACGAACCCAAGCCGAGCACGCAGCCGATCATCACTATGTTAAGCGCTTTCACGGACCCGGCGTCCACCGCCCACCGCGAGGCATCGAAAGCGAACGTCCTAGGGGCGACCGTCAGAACGGCCTCCACAAGTCCGCCCACGTCGGGATACTCGGAGTCGTCCTCCTCCAGCACGGTTCGCTGAGCCAGAATATATGGCAACACCGGCGTGGTGTTCATGAAGACAACGGAATCGGATGACATGAGCGGCAGCGCCCGCGCCGTCTCGACCGGCTCGAAGCCGACGACAAAGTCCGCCCGCCCGCTTGGAATCACCGGGCAAGCGCCACAGTCGATCATCACCGACGACTGCACCGCCCCGCCTCGCTGGGCCATTCCGTGCAACTGCCCGCTGACCACGCAGTGTCCACGCTCGACGAAGCAGTCGCAGAGCAGCTTCGCCGCGGTCAACACCCCCTGACCGCCCGTGCCGACGATCAGAATTCGCCAGCCGCGACCCGATTCTCCCTCACCGATCGCGCTCATCAACTTGACTCCACAGCCACGGGCTGAATTGCGTCATGCTGGCACAGGTAGGCACACAACTCGCACCCGTCACAAAGTTCGGTGTCGATCGTGTACTTCCCGTCTGTTATCAGAATCCCGGGGCAACCCAAGACCCGCACGCACAGCGAGCAGCCGTCGCACAGCTCCTGATCGATCGTGAACGGCTGCCGTTTCCGCCCCTTGATCATTCTGCGGGCATGGATCACGCAGGGCGAATGCGAGACGACAACATTCACTCCCTTACCTTTCTGCGCCTTCTTTAGGGCGGCGACGGTCCCCTTCTCGTCGAAGGGGTCGACCGAGTAGACGTCACGAACGCCGAGACCTCGCACGGCCTTCTCGATCGCCATTGCGTCGCCCTTTTCGGACGACACCGCCGTCGCTTCAACGCCCGTCCTTCCCGTCCCGTCCGCCCCTCTCGTCCCGTTCGTCCTTCCCGTCCCGTCCGTCTTCCATCTGACGCCGGTCAGACTCGGCTGGAACCCGGTCATAGCCGTAATGTAATTGTCCAAGATCACCACCGTGATCTCATCCTCGGCCTGCACCGCGTTGAGGAGAGCGGGAAGACCGCTGTGGAAGAACGTCGAGTCGCCGATGTACGCGACCGTGCGTTTGCCCGTGGTTCGGGCGATCCCCGAGGCCTGGGTGATCGACGACCCCATGCACAGCAACATGTCGCAAGCGTGAAGAGGGGCCCCGTACCCGAGCGTGTAACAACCGATATCGTTGCAGTAGACCGTCCGTTTACCGAACACTCTGTTAACCATTCGGAAGCTCGTCCGGTGCGGACAGCCCGGGCAGAGCACGGGCGGTCGCGGCGGCAGCTTCAGCTTCGGTATCGAAGCTCTGGTGCGACTGCCGAGCTGTAGATACTTCCGAACCGCGTCTTCGACGAGATCGGGCGAGTATTCGAATTCCTCAGGCAGATGACCCGTGCGCTTCCCCGTGACGGGCAATCGGCGGTCGTTTCTAAACGCCGTCGCGCAAAGCCAATCCTCGACAAACGGGGTAAGCTCCTCGACCACGAGGACCGAATCGACGGAATCGAGGAAATCCAGCAGCACCTTCTCCGGGATCGGATACGCCCCGACCTGCTGCAGGGTCACCGCATCCCCAATCCCCAGGTCCTCGATGACCTGAGCCGTGTATGCGTGGGCTACGCCGCTGGCAATTATGCCGCGCCGTCCGCTGCCCGTGCGCGGAAAGAACTCGGACTCTCCAAGCAGCTTCTCGGCCTGCTTGAACCGATGACTCAGCTCCGTGCGCATTCGGCGGGCGTTAGTGGGTATGGGCACGTAGCGCGGCGGGTCCTTTACGAAACGCATCTCGCGCTTCCCCTCCGGCAGCGGGCCCAGTTCGATCATGCCACTACTATGGCACACGCGCGTGGTTGGGCGCATGATGACGGGCAAACGCGTCTCCTCGGAGAATCCGAAGGCGTAGCGCGTCATTTTCAAAGCGTCCGCCGGCGTGGCTGGATCAAAAACAGGGTAGTAGAGGAAGCGGCAGAAGTGCCGCTGGTCCTGCTCGTTGGGGCTGGTAATGACCGCCGGGTCCCCCGCGGAAACGATGACCATACCTCCCTCGACGCCGACATAAGGCATCGTCGAGGCGGGATCGCATGCATAGCCCAGTCCGAGGTGCTTCATTCCGCACATGGACCGCGCCCCGGCCAGGCACGCCGCGTAGGCGACCTCCACGGCGATCTTCTCGTTCACCGAGTACTCGAAGAGAATATCCGCATCCCTGGCGATTCGGGCAAAGGTGTCTCCGACTTCGGACGACGGCGTTCCGGGATAGCAGGAGAAGAACTGGACTCCCGCCTCGAGCGCTCCCCGGACGATGGCCAGGTTCCCGAGGATGCAGGT
>CBDUZY010000277.1:0-4702 GCA_965371825.1 uncultured bacterium | reverse complement strand
GCATCTCGGATGGGCTGCTCAGGTTTCGCGCGGCCGAGGGGCGGATGGTTGACGCCCCCCTGGGCGATATCGAGTTGATCATCGTCGATCGGGGCGGCATCTTCCTCGACTATAACCAGGCTGAGCGATTCCTCGCTGCCGGCGAGCCGCAGAAAGCCGCCGTACGGTTCGAGCGGACTCTGCGCCTAGCTAGCGATTTCTGGGTCGAGTTGATCGCGGCGCGGCTGATCGTGGCCAACGATCGGGCCGGACGGCTCGACGACGCGACGCGCAATTTCGTCAGGGTGGTTCGCGGACATCGATCGGGTCCGGCGTCAGCGGCCCGTCTGATCCCGCAAACGATGCCGGAAAAACGAAACGCCAGATTCGGCAGAGCGATCAAGGAGCTGGACGGAGCCCTTGCGGCGGATCCGACGGACGAACAGCGAACGCTGCTGCGGCTCGTCCGATACGAGTTCCTTCGACGGTTGAGTGCCCGGCGGGCGGAGGAGGTCGCCCCTGTCGTTGCGGTGCTGACGATCGGCGAGTCCATCCAATCCGATCAGGTCTATGCGATTCTGCTAACGGCGCTGAAAGACGCGTTGATGCGCGCGGTGACGCCCGAGCGCCTGGCGGCGCTGGATCACGCCATTCGTGATTGCCCGGATGGTGCGCTGCCGGACTTTCTATTGCTGAAGGGCGAGACACTGCTGCGAATCGCCGTGACGCGCGACGACTTCATCCGGGCGAGTTGGCCTTTCCTTCGCGTGGCCGTTCACATGGCGGATGACCCGCGGGCGGCCGAAGGACTGTTGGGAGCGGCGCGAGCTCTCGAGCGCCTCGAGCGATTCGAACAGGCAAGGGCTCTGCTCGATGAGTGCTTGGGGGGTGATGCGATCAGTCAGACTACCGCGGAAAAGGCTCGGGCCGCGTTGGCGCGGTTGCGGTCCGGCGTCGCGCCGCCGGGTTAGTGTTGCGAGTCATCGATCGGCGGGCCGACGGTTCTGTGGTCCGTGATCCCGGCAACGGGGTGTGGGGGAAGTAGCGGAGTATTACTCATGTTCTTTCGGGAGAACGCCGTGTTTGGACGACTCGTCTGTCTTACGGCCGTGTTGGTGCTCGTGTTCTTGTTCATGTTCGCCCCGGAGGCATGGTCGCAGACGGGCACGTCGACGGCGTTGGACCCCGCGGGCGAGCTCAAGTACTTCGACTTTTTCGTGGTCAAGGGTGGTTGGATCGCTTACGCCCTTATCGCCCTGTCCGTGGTGATGATCGCACTGACGATCGAGCATTGTCTGTCCATCCGTCGGGCAACCATCGTCCCCGCCGAGGCGGTGGATCACGCCAGAACGCTGATCGATGGGAAGGAATACGTGGAGGCGATCAAATTCACGGCCGAGGACCCCAGCATGATGGGCTACGTGCTCAACGCGGGGCTCATGGAGGCGTCGAACGGCTACGAGGCCATGGAGCGGGCCCTCGAGGAATCCGTTGACGAACGGTCGGCGAAGTTCTTCCGCAAGATCGAGTACCTAAGCGTCATCGGGAACGTGTCACCTATGATCGGATTGTTCGGGACCGTCTACGGCATGATCTTGCTCTTCGCGCAGATCCACGCCGCCGACGGACTGCCGGGCGCCCGAATCGTCGCGGACAAGATGGCCGTCGCTTTGATTACGACGTTCTGGGGACTTGCCGTCGCGATTCCCTCTTTGAGCATCTACGCCATCTTCCGCAATCGGATCGACGTGTTGACGGCGGAATGTGCCCTGACGGCGGATCGGATTCTGTCCGTGTTCGGTCCCGGTCAGGCCTCGATCACGGACCCGGCTGACGTGGTGGATGGGTCGCCACCTTCGAGCAATTGACATGCGCCACATACACCAACATCGTCGAACAACGAAGATGATGACGTTCAACGCGACGCCTCTGTTCGACATGATGTTCACGCTCACGATCTTCTTCATGCTGGTGTGCAGGCTTTCCTCGGCCGAGCAGGTGCGCATGGAGCTTCCCAAGCCGGAGGAAAGTCGGGCGAAAATCGCGAAGATGCCGGAGCGCGTGGTGATCAACTGCCGGTACCTGCCCATGGACTCATCCGGGCGGATCGGCGGCGTGGCCTACAGTCTAGGCCCCAATGCGCCGGAACCGCTGCACGCAATCTCCGAACGACTCGCCGCCATGAAGCAGCAGAGTGCGAGCCTCGAGGCCGTGGTCCGGGCGGACCGACGTTTGCGCTACGTCGACGTGCGGGCGGCGATGCGGATCGTAGCCGCGAACCGAATCAAGATGCTCAACGTTGTCGCCCACATCGGGGAGGGCGAGTGACATGAGCCCCACGAGTCAAGCGAACTCCGACGGACGTCGCTCGCGCAACAAGGGCGAACCGACGACGGCACAACTGCGCCGCAAGGGGCGGCGGTCCGGAAGCGCCATAGTGCTGAACATGGCCCCGATGATCGACATGACCTTCTTGTTGTTCAGCTTCGTGATCGTGACGAGCACGTTCGAGCGCCCCGAAGGCGTTCTGGCGTCGGAGATGCCGGAGGATGCGGGAGCGCCGGCGGTCACGCTGCCTTTCAGTCCGATTGTCGTTCGCCTGACCCAGGTGGGTCCTGCTGATGACGAGTTTGCCATAAGCGTCGACCGATTTGCCGACGCCCCGCAGACCTTCACCGAACTCCCCGAGTTCCTTCGCCTGATTCAGGCCCAACCGGGATTCGACAAGGAAACTCCGGTGGTCATCGTCGCCGAGGACACCGTGCGCTGGGATCACGTGGTAAGCTGTTGGAACGCCGCCCTTCGGGCGGGATGCGAGAACATCGCCTTTGCCGAGCCGTAGACTTCCATTCGTCGTTCTTCTTCTGGCCGTATCGTTGGGGTCGGCTCGTGGTCGCGCCGATCAGCCCTCGGAGCGCCGGTCCACGATGGCGCTGCCCGCCGAAGAGCGACGCCTCAGCACCGCTCTGTTTCGCGAGGGCTTGAGACAGCGCGGACTGACCGAGCTGCTCGAGCTCCACTTGAGGGACTTTCCGCCGGCGAGCCCGATTGCGGTTCTGCTGATGACCCGGGAGGTCAAGCTGGCGGTGTTCGCGGATCGCTTACGGTCCGCCGGCGAGCGGAGTGCGGCGATTTCCGAGGCCAATCGCATCCTCGAACAGCTAATAAGGGATAATCCGAACGACACCAGGCGCTTCGAGTGGCTCTTCACCCTCGGCAATTCCCTGCTTTATGACGAGGCGCAATCCCATTCCACGAACATCCTCTACACCGGTGGGAACGACGAGGATCGTCAGCGCCTCGCCGAGTTAGCCTCCCGTGCGGTCATCGTATCCCGATCGCTTGTCGAACGGCTGAAGGAAGAATACGCACTGATCGACGGTCTGTCAGTCGTGGAGTTCGAGCAAATCGAGGGCACGGGCTACCTGGACGAACTCGACAGAATAAGCCCGAACGCCGACTACCTGCTCGTCTGGGCGCTGTTCTATGATTGCCTTCCGCGATTGCAGGAGGATCCCGCGCTCGCCCGCCAGTTGAATGAGGTCCTGGCCACGCTGTCTCGCAACCCGGGGATCCTCGAGACACCGCAGGAACAGAGCCACGTTCAGGTCCCCGCGATGTTGCTGGCCGGTATGACCCATCGGCGGCTGAATGACCAGCACGACGCCCGCAAGGCGCTGGATAAGGCAAGGATCATCGCGGATCGGCTCGCCGATCCCGCGGAGCAGGATCGGGTGCGATGGGCTGTAACACTCGCGGAGGTCGAGAGCGTTCGCAACGATCGCGACGCCCACCGATGGGGTTCGGCGATGAGCGCCATCGAGCGGCTGCGCGAGAGTGTCGAGGGTGTCGGCCAGGAACCGCCGGTTGACCGGTTGGGCATCGAACTCGTCGCGGCACTGCTCGAGCGATCGCTCTATCGGGTCCGGGCCACCGCCGCCGAGGAAGCGGGGCGACATGAGGAGGCAAACGAGTACGGAAACCGCGCGTGGCGGTCCCTGGCGACGCTCGCACTCAGCGGTCCTGACCGTCGTAAGGAGCTGTATGCAACACTCTACCGTTTGATGGGTCCAGACGCGGACCCCGAACGCCTTGATCCCATCGATCAGGCGGCGCTCATTGCGGGGCTACTGTCGCGTGCCGATTCAGCAGGCGAGGATGCGGAGGAGTTGGTTCAGCGGGCCGTACGGACCGCGGAGCAGTTCCTCGCTAATCTCAACGAGAACACAAGATCACTCGCCCCGGAGATGCTGCGTCAGCTCGGCGTCGCCCACTACCGCATCGGGCAGGTCGCAGCAGCCGCCGATCGATTCCTCGAGATCGCCCGGGACTATCCATCGACATCCGGCTCCTTCGAGGCGGCCAAGATCGCCGTGCAGCTTGCCGCCGAACTGTACGGCGACACGGAGAACCGAGATCGGCTCGATGTGCGGGATCGATACCTCAGCGCATTACGTGCCCTGCTGGACCACTTCCCCGATACCGACGCGGGTCGCTACTGGCGGTTCTTCTACGCCCAACTGCTGGAGGAATCAGGCGATCACGATGCAGCCGCCGCCGAGTACGCTCTGGTCGACTCGAGTCACGAGCATTACCTCGAGAGCGCTTTCTTGCGGCTACGTTGCCTGGCTCGGGCATTGGAACTCCGGGTAGCCGGCGAGACACCAGGCGCCGCAACTGACACCCTGGCTCGCGCCGACGACACCCTTGCCGCTTACGAGGA
>CBDUZY010000276.1:0-4709 GCA_965371825.1 uncultured bacterium | reverse complement strand
CCAAGTCCACCGCCGGAGCCCATCTCTCCCGCGGAGGCGCCGGCGGACCGGATGAGGAAGGACGTTCCGGCACTGACGAAGGACACAGGCGCATCCGAACCATCCAAGCCGTTAGAGGGCGAACCTGTCGAGGCACCTTCTCGAGTGGTGCCGGGCGACGCCGAGATTCCGGCCGACGCCGTGTCTCCGCTCGTTGCCGAAGCCCCGGATGTGCCGGCGAGCGACTCGGGTCTGACACGGGAGAGCCTCGTTGCTCGGCTCTTGGCAATCGTGAGCGACCGTACCGGTTACCCGCCGGACATGCTCGATCTCGATTCAGATCTGGAGGCTGATCTGGGTATCGACTCGATCAAACGTATCGAGATTCTCAGCGCCCTGCAGGCTGAGTCGATGCTCCCCGATGAATCGGCGGGTGGGGACATAGAGGAACTCGCCCGACAGAAAACGCTTCGCGCCATAGTCGATTGGATCGTCGAAAGGGCCCAGACGCCCGCGGTTCAACCGGCACCGGCGATGGACGGCGCCCGGCCGGTGGTTCAAACTGAAGGGGCAGGGGCAGCGTCGACCGATCGCCAAGACGAGCCCGAAACCGATGACGCGGATCAACCGGTCCCGCGCATGCTGCTCGACGTTGTCGAGTGCTCGCTCGCTGAGTCACAGCCGCCAAAGACGTTAGCGGGCGCGGTGCTAATCACGGATGACGGGAGGGGCGTTGCTTCGTCGCTGGCGAAACAGCTCCGCGACGCCGGGCACAATGCTGTAATCGTTGCCGGCGCCGGTCAGAAACCCGGCAACGGGCGGCATCCTGGCGTGGATGTCTGTGATCGCAGCGCGGTGGGTAGGTTCATCGAGAGAACACGTTCGGAGCACGGCGCAATCGCCGCACTTGTTCATCTGTTGCCACTTTCCCGCGACAATACGACGAGGAGCGATGACCCTGCCACGTGGTCGGCTGCGGTGACCGCTGATCTGCACGGCCTTCTGAACCTGATTCAGAGCTTGGAGGACGACCTGCGAGACTCCTCTGGGCGCGTCGTTGTCGCCTGCGCGATCGATGGAGCGTTCGCGATGGGTTCGGTGGACCGGTCGGCCGAAGCTTGGCCGGGCGATGGCGGCGCCTGCGGATTCACCAAGTCACTCGCCCGTGAGTGGACGGATGTATCCTGCACCGTGGTGGATCTCGACCCTGCGATGCCGGCGGGCGAGATGGCAAACGCCCTTAGATCGGAGCTGTTGACTCCGGATGAGAACGCAGAAGTGGGCTATTGCGGCGGCAAACGCGTCGTGATCCAGCCTGTACAAATGCCGCTCGATACGAATTCCAATTCTCCCGACCTCGACAACGATTCCGTGGTGCTGGTCACCGGAGGCGCCCGGGGGATCACGGCGCAAGTTGCTATGGAGCTGGCTGAGCGTTTCAAGCCGAAGCTGTTGCTCGTGGGGCGCTCGACTCTGCCGCCGGGCGAGGAATCGAGCGAAACCGCGGGCGTAACCGATGCGAAGCAGCTCAAGGCGATTCTGCGAGAGCAGATCGAGCGAAGTGGGGAGAAGGCTACGCCCGCCTCGGTGAGATCGGCACACACGCGTCTGCTGAGCGAGCGCGAGACGCGCGTCAATCTCGCCGCCATGCGGGCCGCCGGCGCCACCGTCGAGTACCACTCGGTCGACGTCGGTGACGCGGGCCCATTCGGCGACCTGCTTGATCGTCTTTATGCGAGCCATGGCCGCATCGACGGCGTCATTCACGGCGCCGGCATAACCGAAGACAAGCTGATCCGCGACAAGACGTTCGATTCTCTGGAGCGCGTGTTGCGTCCGAAGGTGACGGGAGCACTGGTGCTCGCCTCGAAGCTTAGGCCCGAGTCGCTGAAGTTCCTTTTCTTCTTCTCTTCGGTCTCCGCTCGGTACGGCAATCGTGGGCAGAGCGACTACGCCGCCGCGAACGAAGTTCTGAACAAACTGGCTCACTGGATGAACGTCCGTTATCCCGGGCGCGTGGCTTCGCTGAACTGGGGGCCCTGGGAATCCGCCGGTAGTATGGTCTCTGCCGAGCTGGCCAAGATGTTCGCCAGGGCGGGTATCAAACTGATCACCCCGGATGCGGGCAGAGAGGCGTTTGTCGATGAGCTGCTCTTCGGCGACAAGAGTGACGTCGAAGTGGTCTACGGCGAGCGGCTTGCCACACCAGGCGCCGGGCGCGAGGTCAAGCCGGCCAAGGTCGCCGACCGCGCTCGACACCACGAAATGCCGCTGCTGAACGATCATTCGAGAGTCATGCAACGTACCGGCGGCTCAATCGAGGTTGTCAGGACTCTCGACCCGGCGTTCGACCTCTATTTGCTCGATCATCAACTTGACGGTAGGCCCGTTATGCCCATGGCTATGGGATTGGAGCTCCTCGCGGAAGTCGCGTCCGAAGCGGTTCCCGACATGCGGCTTGACGCAGTGCGAGAGCTGCGCGTCCTGCGCGGGGTTACTCTCGACCACGGACCCAAGACACTGCGCGTGGTCGCGACGCCGAATCGTGGCCCAAACGGGTCCGTGACGGTCGATCTTCGCGCCGAGACCGCCGCTCCACCGGCGGATCGCACACGCGTCTGCTACTCCGCCTCCGCGGAGTTCGGACTCGAGTCGGCCCCTTCGTCCGTGGAACCACTCGTTCTTACCGATCCACGACCGCTGTCCATGTCCGTCGCCGAGGCCTACGAGCGGTGGTTGTTCCACGGTCCGTTGTTCGCCGGAATCGTCGATGTGGAGGCGATCGGCACGAACGGCATCATTGCGACTCTCGCCCCGTCGTCGCCCCGGCGTTGCCTCGCCGCGGCCAACGGATCGCGGTGGCTTATCGACCCGGTGGTGGTCGACAGCGGACTGCAAATGCTGATTCTCTGGGCCCGC
Organism: uncultured bacterium; assembly: GCA_965371825.1. Lineage (GTDB taxonomy): Bacteria > Planctomycetota > Phycisphaerae > UBA1845 > UBA1845 > JAJRUK01. The sequence continues at coordinate 1,811 of CBDUZY010000276.1, read as the reverse complement.
AGTTACGTGGATATGACTCCGCTTCCGTCACGCCTCGGCTGTTACCATCGGCTTGGAGGGAATGGTGAAGGCCACTTGCGCTGCGAGGTCTGCATCCGCTCGGGGCCGCAAAACGCGGTGATACACGCCGACCTGATGTTCTACGATTCCGCCGGGAGGCTGACCGGCTGGCTCGAGGACATGGAGGTAACGTGTAGCAAGGCCCTTAACCGTCTGAGCGAGACCCGGCCTAGTTCCACAGGGGTGAAGCCGTGACCACGACGGATGGAACTCACCACAGCGCCGCCCCGGTCCGCGTCAGGGGCGACATCGCCATCGTCGGCATGGCCTGCTCATTCCCCGGAGCGCGAAACCTCGCCAAGTTCTGGCAGAACATTGTCAGGGGTGTGGACGCAGTTACCGACGTGCCTCCTGAGCGGTGGGATCCCGACGTCTATTACGATCCCCAGGTCGAGGGGCGCATCTACTGCAAACGCGGCGGATACCTCGGGACCTCGTTCACCTTCAACCCGGTGCAGTGCGGCACGATGCCGCGAGCCGTGGACGGTGCCGAGCCCGATCAGTTTCTCGTGCTCCGCGCCGTTTATGAAGCTCTGCGCGACGCCGGGTACGCCGAGGGTGAATCTCCCGGCGAGCGAACGGGATTCATCCTGGGGCGCGGCAATTACCTCGGCGCAGGTCTGACCAGCCTGGTGCAGCGCGGTCTCATTACCGAGCAAACCTTGCAGATCGTACGCAGCCTCCACCCCGAGATGACTTCTTCGGAAATCGACGACATCCGGGCTGAGATGCAGTCGCAGCTCCCCGGATTCGGCGCCGACACCGCCCCGGGTCTTATCCCCAACATCACCACGGGGCGGGTCGCTAATCGACTTAACTTGATGGGACCGACCTACACCGTCGACGCCGCCTGTGCGTCGTCGCTGATCGCCACGGAGTCCGCCGCTCGCGGCCTGCTCACCGGACAATACGACGTTGCCCTGGCCGGTGGGGTCCACATCTTTACCGACGTGTCCTTCCTGCAAGTGTTCTGCGCCATGGGGGCGCTGTCGCGATCGTCGGTGATTCGGCCGTTCGATCGGGACGCCGACGGCACCATCACCGGTGAGGGAGTCGGCATATTGGTCCTGAAGCGACTTAGCGACGCCCAGCGCGCCGGTGACCGGATTTACGCAGTAATCAAAGGTGTCGGAACGAGCAGCGACGGCAAGGCCATGAGCGTGACCGCCCCGCGAGTCGAGGGCGAGGAGCTGGCTCTTCGCCGCGCTTATGAAATGAGCGGGCTGTCGCCCGACACGATAGGTTTGATCGAGGCCCACGGGACGGCCACGCCGATCGGCGACCAGACCGAGATCGAGGCTTTGCAGCGCGTGTTCGGGCCGTCTCGCGGTGGTCAACCAACCTGCGCGCTCGGCTCGGTGAAGTCGATGATCGGACACGCAATGCCCGCCGCCGGTGCCGCCGCGATGATTAAGACGGCGCTCGCCCTCTATCACGGCGTGCTGCCGCCGACGCTCAACTGTCGCCGTCCACACGATCTTCTGCTGCGCGACGACAACCGCTTCTACATAAACAGCGAGACACGTCCCTGGATCCACGCCGACGGGGATGCCCCGCGGCGGGCCGGTGTCAACGCTTTCGGATTCGGCGGCGTCAACGCCCACGTGGTGCTCGAAGAGCACCGGGTGCCGGATGGGGCGACCACATCGGTGTCCGCCGGACCGCGGGCGACCGTGGCCGACCAGGAAGACGAAGGGCCTCTTGCCGTGGGGCAGACGTTGCCCGAATGGGAAACCGAAATCTGCGTTCTC